>JAGNMH010000328.1 GCA_017991275.1 Acidobacteriota bacterium | reverse complement strand
CGGTTACAGTCTGGTTGGGCCTCATCGTGACGACCTGGAAATCCTTTCGGACAGGTATGAAATCGCGCGTTTTGGCAGTTCAGGACAACAACGCAGCGCATTGCTGATTCTTGAATTAGCTCAGTTGACCGTTTATCATCTGGCGTTTGAAGAATACCCAATTTTTCTGATAGACGACCTGGATGCCGAACTTGACCGGACTCGAATCGAGATTTTGCTCGATTACCTGGATGGCAAAGCACAAACCATCGTCACGACCTCCAAGCGATCCATTGCCGACCGTTACAGAAATCGTGCGGCCACTCTGCAAGTCGAAAATGGACGGGTCATCTGAAATTGGGTCAGTATCCCGTGCGGTAGCAAGCGGGTAGGAATTGCAAAAAACTTTAGCCGGTACCAGCCAGGTCGCTACCGCTCCCTGCTCCGTACCATCGCCTCAATTGACTGAAAAATTATGAAAGCTCAAGAGAAGAAGATCGAAGCTGAAATGGAAAAAGAAAACAAGAAGCAAAACGGCAAATATGGCGCGGAACAAATTACGGTGCTGGAAGGTCGCGACGCCGTTCGTAAACGCCCAGCAATGTACATCGGCTCGAACGGCGAGATGGGATTGCATCATCTGGTTTTCGAAATCGTAGATAACTCCGTTGACGAAGCCCTGGCCGGTTTCTGTGACACGATCAACGTCGTCATTCACCTGGACAATTCAATCACCGTCGAAGACAACGGCCGCGGCATTCCTGTGGATATGCACCCGACCGAAAAGCGTCCTGCCGCCGAAGTCGTCATGACCGTGTTGCACGCGGGCGGCAAGTTCGACAGCAACGCTTACAAGGTTTCCGGCGGATTGCACGGCGTAGGCGCTTCCTGCGTCAACTTCCTTTCAGAATGGTTGCGCATGGAAATTCGCCGCGAAGGTGGCGTTTACGAGATGGAGTTCAAGCAGGGAATTACTTCAACGCCCCTGACCAAGACCGGCACTTCGAAACGCAAGGGGACCAAGATTACCTTCAAGCCCGATGCTGAGATCTTCACGACGACCGAATACAGCTTCGACAAACTGTCCGAACGCCTGCGCGAAAAGGCCTTTCTGAACAAAGGCATACGCATCACCATCACCGACGAACGCGCCGAAGAAGAAAAGAAGCACGAGTTTTATTACGAAGGCGGCATCGCCGAATTCGTCAAACATCTGAACAAGAATAAAAGCACGCTTCACCCGAAGCCGATGTATTTCGAGAAAGTCGCCACCGGCGTGGACGGCGACGACCTGAGCGTTGAAGTCGCCATTCAGTACAACGACGCTTACGATGAGAAGGTCTTCTCGTTCGCCAACAACATCAACACTGTGGATGGAGGGACGCATTTGTCCGGCTTCCGTTCGGCGCTGTCAAAAGCCATCAGCCGTTATTCGCAGACTGCAAACCTGTTGAAAGATTTCAAAAGCGGACTTTCCGGCGACGACGTGCGCGAAGGTTTGATCGCTGTGATTTCCGTCAAGGTTCCGCAGCCGCAGTTTGAAGGCCAGACCAAAGGCAAACTAAATTCAGATATCAAAGGCGCAGTTGATTCGTTTTTGTACGAACGGCTGACTTCGTATTTTGAAGAGCATCCGGCTGTTGCCAAGGCAATCGTCAGCAAAGCCGTCGAAGCCGCCCGCGCCCGCGAAGCCGCCCGAAAGGCACGAGAAATCGTCCGTAAAGGCGCGCTGAATTCGATGAACCTGCCCGGCAAGCTGGCCGACTGTTCGGAAAAAGACCCTGCAGTTTGCGAACTTTATATCGTCGAAGGAGATTCCGCAGGCGGTTCGGCCAAGCAGGGAAGAGATCGTCGCACCCAGGCTATCCTGCCTCTCAAAGGTAAAATTCTGAACGTCGAAAAGGCACGCTTCGACAAAATGCTTGGGCACACCGAAATCAAAGCCTTGATTACAGCGATGGGAACTGGCATCGGCAAAGATGATTTCGACGTGAACAAGCTGCGTTACCACAAGATCATTTTGATGACGGACGCCGACGTTGACGGTTCTCACATTCGTACTTTGCTCCTGACGTTCTTTTACCGTCAGATGCCGCAGTTGCTGGAACACAAGGTCGAAACCACGAATGAAGCTGGCGAAGTCGAAACCGAACTGCGTGGTTACATTTACATCGCTCAGCCGCCGCTCTACAAAATCAAAAAAGGCAAAACCGAACGCTACATCAAAGACGAACGCGAGATGAATCGTTATTTGATGAAGAAAGCCACGGAAGACGTCAGCGTGACGGTCAAGAAAACCAACGAAATAATCGAAGGCAAAGACTTGACCGCTTTGCTGGAACGCCTGACCGAATTCAATGGTTATTACCTGAAACTGGAACGCCGTCTGAAAGAGCGCAAAATCGTGGATGCGATGTTGGAAGCCCTGAGCGGACGCGAAGGTGTGCTTCAAAAAGAAGGCCGCAAGATTCACGATGTTTTTGCCAACGAATCGCTGCTCGGCAAAGTCGAAGTCGCCATCGCCGAAGCCGAATTCAAGACTGAGTTGATTTCAGACGAAGAGCACGGGCTGTCTGAAATCGAAGTCAAACTGGCCAACGGTTCCAGCGTGTTGGTTGATTGGGAACTGGCTACGCACGTCGAATTTCAGCGCGCGGCAGAGTTGTACAAAACCTTCGCTCAACTTAGTCAGCCGCCGTTCATTATCAAAGATGGCGCGACTGAAACCGAAGTCGAATCGCGCGAAGACATGCTCAATCACATTCTGGCTGCGGCCAAAAAAGACCTGCACATCCAACGCTACAAAGGGCTGGGCGAAATGAACCCGGAACAGTTGTGGGAAACGACTATGGACCCGGAAAAGCGCACGCTGCTGCAAGTCAAAATTGACGACGTGGTCGAAACCGATCAAATCTTCACCGTGCTGATGGGCGACCAGGTCGAACCTCGCCGCAAATTCATCGAGGACAACGCGCTCGATGTAAAGAATCTGGACATCTAATTTCTTCCGGCGATTCGGGTGCGCTCAGCATTGCAATCAGGGGATATGCATGGGTGTTGAGCTTCGACAATCCCAAAATGACGATCGCCTGCGACAATATCGGGCGTTGCTTGAAGTCGCGGAATCAATTAGTGAAGTAAGGATTAGCTCTGGCAAAACCAAAACTGTGGCCGAGCGCTCATCGTCCCCTCCGACCGGCTCTATTGATGCCGCGAAGGCGGGCAAGAAGCCTCAGGAACCGTATTCGGAGCAAATGATTATCCAGGGCATAAGCTATGCTGACGGTTCTGAATGGAAAGCCGCCTCGAATGATTGAACGCAATCCGATGTTTCCACTATCAGAAAGTAGTTTCCGATAACAGAGACTTGCTCCGCGAAAAATTTTCAACATTCGTTAGGCTGCTTACAAGTTTAGATGAACGTAGGAGAAGTTGATGAATGATACAACTGCTTTAATAACCGCTTTAGAAAATGCCCCTGGCGTTATCATTCCCCTGATTCGTGAAGTGCCGCCGCAATATCTGAAACGTCGGCCCAGCCCGACGAAATGGTCTGCTTATGAACACGCCTGTCATCTCTCCGGCACTGATGCAGCATTCCGCGCACGCCTCGACTTAATGTTATCAACTCCTGCGCCTTTCATAAGCTCCATCGCTCCTACTGCAGAGGAGGAGGCGGGGGCGCTCCTGAGCGTAGATTTGGACGAATCACTCGATCGGTATGTGAAAGAGCGAGCCAGTCTGGTCAAAAGGCTGAAAGAACTATCGGCAGAGGACTGGCAGCGAACGGCTGAGCATGATGCGTTCCGTCAGTATTCGGTATGGATCATGTTCAGGCATATGCTCAATCACGAGATGTTGCATGCCTACAGGATTGAAGAATTGCTGCTCAAGAAGGACTGGGAATAGATAGATGCTACAGCAAGTCGCAGCCTAACAATCGCGTGAACCGGAGCCTCCTTTTGTAATTGTCCTTGATACACACGTTGTTATGGGTGCGGCTGACCGACTGCCGGTTTTTCGGTCGTTGCCGTCGCATTCGGGCCGAAGCGGATGTGTTTGGCGGAAAAGCCCGCCAGTTCATTGCCGTACATCGCTCGCGTCAGCCCACAGTCAACCAGCAGCCAAAGCACCGTTGCCAGCATTCCCACCACGACAGCTTTTTTCAGTAACGCCCCGAACGAGACTTTTTGGATTTCTAGTTCGACGACGGCGATGGTTGCGGGCACGCCGGGCAGCAGAATCAGTGTGCAGATTGTCGCGTTCAGGAAAATCACGCCTTCGGTAATCAATCGCTGCGGTGCGAAATTGACAACTGAACGGTCGAAGTTCCCAACCACCATCCACCACAGAAACACCAGGTACAGCAATTGTCCGGAGGCAAAACCGAATCCGCCGACAAAGCCGCAAATCAGCGAAGCCAGCGTCAGCGCACGAAGTTTTCGCCATTCAAAATAAACCAGCATTCCGGCGACCATTCCAACAGAACCCGCCCAGTTGTCTCCGCGCGGCGGCGTCATTTGTATGCCCAAAACCGGAACCAGCAGCACAAACGCGATAAACCAGCCAGCGGCCATCAACAGAATCAACTTGCTGGCTTCGTCCAGCCGCCGCCGAATGGCTGCCAAAATCAAAATGGTTGCAATCGCCGTCAGCGAAGCCAGCCAGTCAGAGTCGTACTAATACAGCAAACCTTCCTGACGGAAATCCGAATTGGCAGGTTCCAGCCAGCTTTCCACTTTGCCTTGCGCCATCCACACGGCGAAAACGGCAATCAATGGGGTGAAAAACTCCGTCAAGCGATCTCGGCTTAAAACCGCTGGCAAAGCGGTTCCGGCTCCGCCGATGGCTCCGAACATTCCAAAATACGCGATGCGCCGATGCCAGTCCGAGCGGTCAATCGTCAGCACAACAGCCATTGCCGCCAATACGCCGGGAATCATCGCGCCGATTTCGTGGCCGTAATTGCCTCTGATGCCCCAGCCGATGGAAAGCGATAAGGCAGTGATCAGGATCGTTCGTCTGTCGAAATCATGTTTCATTATCGTTCGTTCAGAGTTCACGCTTCAGCGTGTGCCGGAAAACAGACACATGTTTCATTATCGTTTCGTTCAGAGTTCACGCTTCAGCGTGTGCCGGAAAACAGACACGCTGAAGCGTGAACTCTGAACCCCGTTATTTATCCAGCAAGCCTGAAAGCCAGTGCATCACGTTCAGCAAAAACTGCGGATTTTGCGCTGCAATGGGAGCGTTCATTCCCATCGGCGATTTGTTCGGCCCGGCCAGTTGCGCGGAAAACATCGCCGCTTCGCCGAAAACGGCCACGCGGCCTTTGCCGATTTTCACCGTCGCGCCTTGCAGCCAGCCTTTGATCGGAGTTTTCGCCGTGTCTTTGGTGAAGGCTTCGCCGAAGGTTTTGGGCTGAAATGCCATCGCGTCATCACTGAACTTCAGAATCGGTTCGCCGTTGTCTACTTGAAATGCTGAGCCGGTGAAGGTGGCGACCGAATCCACTTTTTCGCTGGCAGAACGGCCTTGCGTGATTGGGTGAGGCAGTAGTGAGCCTTTTTGCAAATCGAACGTCAGAGGCCCGCCACCGTGTTTGGGTTCCATCGCATAACCGTTGATGAAGTGAATGCTAAAGGCCAAAGCCAGGTTGTTGGCAGCACCGGGAAAAGGAAGATGGTCGGCGATTAGCAATAACGCGCCGCCGTCCTTTACCCAATTAAGCACGGCCACGACTTCCTCGTCGGTGAACGCCGACGGATTTGGCGGCGACCAATCGTCTTTGTTGCTTTCGTTCAAGGCGTTGGCGATGACCAGAATCTTTCCGGTTTTGAGCGAATTCTTGCTGAACTTTTCTTTGGAGGCGTTGACGACATAACCGTCTCGGCGTAACAGGTCTGCGAAAGTCTGGTAACGCCCTGACGCCGTGTGGAAGTTGAAATGCGCTTCGTCCAGCAAAACAACTGCGCCTTTGCCTTCGGCAAAAGCAGGCTTTTCGATTTTGGGCTTGAAATCGGTGTCCGGCACTTGTTGCGCGTGGGTGGTGACAACCAACGAACAGACCGACAGCAGTAAAAACAAAATGCTTGTTTTCAACATAAAGCTCCTTTTGATGGTTTATGGCAGGACGGTCTACGGTCAGCGCGGATTTGAGCACAGCCATTACGGGCAGTCAATTTTATCAGTGAGTGACTGATCCCGGCTTGCAACATGTTGTTTCGGCTGCATAATCTGCCATTCACTTGACAGCCCAAATCTGAAAGAAAGAAATTTTCCAACCTTTGCCGATGAAAAAACTGAAGATTTGTTATCACGGAAATTGTTTTGACGGAGCCTCGTCCGCTGCTGTCTTTTCACGCTTTTACCGGGAATGCATCCACCCTGACTGGGAACGTGGTTACCAACCGATGATGCATCGGGCCGGAGCCTTGTTCGACGAATCCGTTTTCGAC
>JAGNMH010000327.1 GCA_017991275.1 Acidobacteriota bacterium | reverse complement strand
TGCGCCGCAGTTTATCCGCTCGCGGTTATGAAGTGCAGACGGCAAACGACGGCGAAGAGGCTTTGTCCGTCTTTGCGCAATGGCTGCCTGATTTGGTGGTGACAGACCTTTCGATGCCGCAAATGGCCGGGTTGGAATTATGCCGCCGACTTCGCAAGCTTTCTCAGGTTCCGATTATCGTCCTTTCGGTTAAGGGCGAAGAGCGGGCAAAAGTCGAGGCTTTGGACGCTGGCGCGGATGATTACATCACCAAACCCTTTGGCATGGATGAACTGCTGGCGCGTGTTCGTGTGGCGTTGCGTCGTATTTCGGGGGCGGCGCTGCCGGAGGTTCAAACAATCGAGCTTGGAGATTTCCAGGTTGATCTGGAAGCGCGCACCGTCATTGTGCGCGGCGAAGAAGTTCGTCTGACCCCGAAAGAATACGAATTGCTGATTTACCTGATTCGCCACGCTGGCAAAGTCTTAACCCATCGTGTTTTGCTCGGAGCCATCTGGGGAGGCGATTACACGGAACAGACTGAATACCTGCGCGTTTTCATCGGCCAGCTTCGCAAGAAGATTGAAGCCGACCCGGCCAAACCTCGCTACATTCTGACCGAACCATGGATCGGTTACCGCTTCAGCGCCGAGGGCTAAACCAGCCCGGGCCTTCCCGCCTTTACGAATTCTTTATAAACCGCTTACGCCATCCTTATGAGCCTGACGGTAGCATCCGTTTCGTTGACGATTGATTCGCATCATCGAAAGGAACGCTATGAGTTTAATGACAATCTCTAAATCGCAATCAGTAACGTTAGCCGAAACGACGACGGGCAAAACAAAGCTGCGCCCGTCGTGGTTTCAGGCGTCGGGTTTTCATTGCTGTGGAGCAATGCTGGGGTTTGGCGGAGGGATCATTCTGCCGCTTATCGGTTTTGTGTTGTTGGTTATTAGCCGGTTTGACCACGACAGTAACCTGCACCTGATCGGAACTTTCTTGCTGCTTACTACCATTCCTCTGCTGATCTTTGGCGCTTACTGCCTGGATATGCTGGAAAAAGGGCGGAGCCAGAAATGAACCCAATGGAGTTGGCGAAATGTACGACCTGATTTTTGTCGCTGTGACGATTCTGTTCTTCGTGTTGGCTTTTGGTTACGTGCAGGTGTGCGAACGGCTGGGCGCAGGGGGCGAGCAATGAGTGTGGGAACGATTCTGATCCTGGCGGTTTCGGCGCTGTTGCTGGTTTATCTGACTTACGCGCTCTTGCGTGCTGAAAAATTCTGATTATGACACTCAATGGATGGCTGCAAATTTTGATCTTTTTTGCGCTGGTTTTGGCGGTGACGAAACCGATGGGGATTTTTATGGCGCGCGTGTTCAAAGGTGAACGAACCTTTCTTGACCCGGTTGTGCGTCCGCTGGAACGACTGCTTTATCGGGTGTGCGGAGTTGACGATTCCCGCGAGATGCGTTGGACGGAATACGCCGGGGCGATGCTGGCTTTCAGCGCGGTTTCAATGATCGCGCTTTACGCACTGCAAAGGCTTCAGCGTTTTCTGCCTTTCAATCCTCAACGACTGGCAAACCTGTCACCAGAACTTTCGTTCAACACGGCGGCTTCGTTCACAACCAACACCAATTGGCAGAGTTATGGCGGCGAAACGACGATGAGTTACTTGACTCAAATGGCAGGGTTGACGTTTCAAAACTTCCTCTCGACGGCTGTCGGCCTTGCGTTGGCTGTCGCTTTCATTCGCGGCATCGCGCGCAAAGAAACCGACCGAATAGGCAATTTCTGGGTGGATGTGACGCGCGGGACGCTTTATTTGCTGCTGCCGTTTTCGATGGTGGCGGCGCTGTTTTTGGTTTCGCAGGGCGTTGTGCAGAACTTCAAACCTTACGACACGGTGAAACTGGTTGATCCGCAAGGCGACGTAACCGAACAGGTAATCGCCCAAGGGCCAGCCGCTTCGCAGGTTGCCATCAAAATGTTCGGCACGAACGGCGGCGGATTTTTCAATGCCAACTCGGCTCATCCATTTGAGAACCCAACGCCGTTGTCGAATTTTTTCGAGATGTTTTTGATCTTCGCCATTCCGGCTGGTCTGACTTACACGCTGGGTCGAATGGTGGGATCGCAACGTCATGGCTGGGCGGTTTTTGCGGCAATGATGTCGCTGTCATTGGCCGGAGTGCTGGTCAGTTATTGGGCGGAATCGAAAGGCAATCCGCTCTTTCCGGCGACGGTCGCTCAGCAGGTGACGACAATGCAGCCGGGCGGAAATATGGAGGGCAAAGAGGTTCGTCACGGCATTGCCAACTCGGCGCTATTTGCGACGGTGACGACGGATGCTTCGTGCGGCGCGGTTAATTCCATGCACGATTCTTTTACGCCGCTTGGCGGGTTGGTTCCGCTGGTCAACATCATGCTTGGCGAAGTCGTTTTCGGCGGCGTAGGCGCAGGACTGTACGGAGGTTTGATGTTCGTTGTGTTGTCGGTCTTCATCGCTGGTTTGATGGTTGGCCGCACGCCGGAATATCTGGGCAAAAAGATCGAAAGTTATGACGTGAAAATGGCGATGCTTTACGCCCTGATTTTTCCGTTGCTGATTTTGGTCTTCACTGCGATTTCAGTTGCGTCGCATTCGTTTGGGCTGACCTCTTTGAATAACAACGGGCCGCACGGGTTGGGCGAGATTCTTTACGCCTTCACTTCCGGCACTGGGAATAACGGTTCGGCATTTGCCGGATTGAATGCCAACACTCCCTGGTACAACTCGACGCTGGGTTTTGCGATGCTGGCTGGTCGCTTTCTGATGATCATTCCTATGCTGGCAATAGCAGGCAATCTGGCCAGAAAGAAAATTATCCCGCCGTCGCTGGGCACCTTTCCTGTGACGACGCCTCTGTTTGCAGCTTTGCTGGTAAGCGTGATTGTCATCGTCGGCGCGTTGACCTTCTTTCCTGTTTTGAGCCTGGGGCCGGTGGTTGAACATCTGCTGATGAATGCAGGGCAGACGTTTTGAATTTGAGATAGGTTCGGCGAAATCGTTATGGCTAAAGTGGAAAAGAAAACTGTTCTGTGGGATGGGTTAATTATCAAACGCGCTTTGCTGGATTCAATCAAGAAGCTGAATCCGCGCACAATGATGAAAAACCCTGTGATGTTCGTGGTTGAAGTCGGCAGCGTTATCACGCTGTTTCTGCTGGTTCGTGATATTGCGGCGGGCGCACCGAACATTGGTTTTGAATTGCAACTGACTTTGTGGCTGTGGTTCACGGTGCTGTTCGCCAACTTTGCCGAAGCCGTGGCCGAAGGGCGAGGCAAGGCTCAAGCCGACACCTTACGCAAAGCCAAAACGGAAACCATCGCGCATCGTTTTATAGACGGCAGTAAAACGGAAAAGGTCGAAGCGACAGAGCTTCGCAAAGGCGATGTCGTTCTTGTTTGTGCAGGGGAATTCATTCCCGGCGACGGCGAAGTGATCGAAGGCGTGGCTTCGGTGGATGAATCGGCAATCACTGGCGAAAGCGCGCCCGTCATTCGTGAAGCCGGAGGCGACCGTTCGGCAGTAACCGGAGGCACGCGCGTGCTGTCGGATCGGATTAAGATTCGCATCACATCGAATCCGGGCGAAACTTTTATTGACCGTATGATTGCCCTGGTCGAAGGCGCTGAACGTCAAAAAACTCCGAACGAAATTGCACTGAACATTTTGCTGGCCGGATTGACGATCGTATTTCTGCTGGCCGTCGTCACACTGCAACCGTTTGCGATTTATTCAAAAGCGGAACAGTCGGTTTTCGTGCTGGTGTCGCTGTTGGTTTGTCTGATCCCGACCACAATCGGAGGTTTGCTATCAGCCATTGGCATTGCCGGGATGGACAGACTGGTGCAGCACAACGTGCTGGCGATGAGCGGGCGAGCCGTCGAAGCCGCTGGCGACGTCAACACATTGCTGCTGGATAAGACCGGAACCATTACGCTGGGCAACCGGCAAGCAGCGGAGTTCATTCCGCTGAAAGGCGTTGAAGAAAAAACCTTTGCCGATGCCGCGCAGCTTTCTTCGCTGGCCGACGAAACTCCAGAAGGTCGTTCGATTGTCGTATTTGCAAAAGAGAACTATGGAATGCGCGGGCGCGAACTGGCTCCGAACGAAGCGCGCTTTATCCCATTTACCGCTCAAACACGAATGTCCGGCGTTGATTGGAATGGACGGGAAATTCGCAAAGGCTCCGTGGACGCCATCGAAAAATATGTCAATGGCAACGGCTTAGTCGCGTCGAATGAATTGCGTGAAATCGTCGAACGAATTGCCACAGCAGGCGGCACACCGTTGGTGGTTGCGGAAAACCATCAATCTTTGGGTGTGATTTACCTGAAAGACATTGTCAAAGGCGGAATGAAGGAACGCTTCACGCAACTTCGCGCTATGGGGATTCGCACGGTGATGATTACCGGAGACAACCCGCTAACTGCCGCCTCGATTGCGCGCGAAGCTGGTGTGGACGATTTTCTGGCTGAAGCCAAACCTGAAGACAAAATGAATTTGATCAAGCGCGAACAGGCCGAGGGCAGATTGGTGGCGATGACCGGCGACGGCACAAACGACGCCCCGGCTTTGGCGCAGGCCGATGTCGGCGTAGCCATGAACAGCGGCACACAAGCCGCAAAAGAAGCAGGCAATATGGTTGATCTGGATTCAAACCCGACCAAGCTGATTGAAATTGTCGAAATCGGCAAACAGTTGTTGATGACTCGCGGGGCGCTGACCACTTTTTCCATCGCCAACGACGTGGCCAAATACTTTGCCATTATTCCGGCCATGTTCGCCGCCGCCTTTCCGGTTTTGCAGGCGCTGAATGTGATGAAACTGGCGACGCCGCAATCGGCGATTTTGTCGGCGGTGATCTTCAATGCGCTGGTGATCGTTGCGCTGATCCCGCTGGCGCTGCGCGGCATCGGCTATCGCCCAATGAGCGCCGAAGCTTTGTTGCGACGCAATTTTCTGATTTACGGTCTGGGCGGATTGGTCGTTCCGTTTGTAGGTATCAAATTGATTGACTTGATTATCACCGCACTTGAACTGGCTTGAAGGAAAGTTATGAAAAACCTGAAAATTGCTTTGTTAATGACGATTGTGACGACGATTTTACTGGGATTGATTTACCCGTTGATTATCACAGGTCTGGCGCAGGTTATTTTTCGGGACAAGGCCAACGGCCAGATTATTGCTCGCAATGGCCAGCTTATCGGCTCGCGGTTGATTGGTCAGCCATTTTCGTCGCCGGGGTATTTTCACTCGCGTCCATCGGCGGCTGGAGCTGTTGGGTACGATGCCGGAACTTCAACAGGATCGAACCTTGGCCCGACCAGCCAAAAGTTGATTGATCGAGTAAAGGCGGACGTCGAAAAACTTCGCGCGGAAAACCCCTCTCAATCTATTCCTGCCGATTTGGTGACGACTTCGGCTTCAGGGCTTGATCCGCATATTTCTCCTGCGGCGGCGGAGTTTCAACTTGCCCGCGTCGCCTGGGAGCGCGGAATGAATGAAGTTGATTTGCGAAATCTGGTCGCGCAGCACAGCGAAGGTCGAACATTCGGTTTGCTGGGCGAACCGCGCGTCAATGTGCTGTTGCTAAACCTGGCAATGGATGAGCGTTTTCCATTACGAAAATAAACGATTGGTTGTGAACCACATGGCTGCTGCTGTACGAAAGCTTTCACCAGAAGCGTTGCTCGACAAAATCAAGGAAGACGAGCATGCCAAGCTGCGCGTTTATCTCGGTGCGGCGGCAGGTGTGGGCAAAACTTACCAGATGCTGAAAGACGCGCACCTGTTAAAAAAACAGGGAGTGGACATCGTGATCGGATTTGTGGAAACCCACGGGCGCGTCGAAACCGTTGGCGCGATTGGCGACCTGGAACTGACACGGCTGAAAAAGGTCGAATATCGTGGCGTCGCCTTTGAGGAGATGGACGTTGACGCCATCATCGAACGTCGGCCCGAAATCGTCATCGTGGATGAACTGGCGCATACAAACGTTCCCGGATCGAAAAATAAGAAACGTTATGAAGACGTGAATGAATTGCTGGATGCCGGAATTTCCGTTTTTACCGCCGTCAACGTTCAGCACCTGGAATCGTTGAACGATGTGGTTTCGCAAACGACGGGAGTGCGGGTCAGGGAGACAATTCCAGATTGTTTTCTGAAACGTGGTGATGAAGTCATCAATGTGGATGTGTCAGTTGACACTCTAAGGACCCGTTTACGGCAAGGCAAAATTTACGGTGTCGAAAAGATCGAACAATCGCTGAACAACTTTTTTCGGAAAGGCAACTTGTCCGCCTTGCGCGAACTGGCGCTGCGTCAGGTAGCGGAAGATCAAGCTTCAAAAGCTCACGATTACCGACAGCGCGAAGGGTTGGAACAGGCTGTCATTCCCGAAAAGGTAATGGTCTGCAT
>JAGNMH010000326.1 GCA_017991275.1 Acidobacteriota bacterium | reverse complement strand
AAGCCACACCCCCAGATTTGCCTTAACGCAAAGAACTAACTCTGGCAAAGAATGCAGCAGCCGACGAATAATTATTGGCAATTGGCGTGATGCAGGGCTTTTCACGCCTATTCATGTGGTACTAAAAACTGCGATGGTTTATGAGACAAATTCCTCATAAGAGCCATAGCAGATTAGTCTTAATTCTGATGGTGTGCCACTCGGTGAGATGCGGTTGGGGTCGGGACCTTTTTTCAAATCACGCTTTACCTCATAAGAGCAATTAGCAATATAAGACAATTTAGCGACGATTTTACTTACCTTGGTAATAGATCCTCATTTACGCGGAGGACGATGTGGCGGTCACAGTCAGGTTTTATCTACCCTCAACTACGAAATACTGTTATTCGCAGTGGCAAGCTTGGTATTAATCTTGCTAAAAATTTGACTGATGCTTTGTCCCATGGTCGTCAAAACAAAGACTGCAGCGGCACCAATCAGAACTAACAACAATGAATATTCAACGATATCCTGACCTTGCTCATCCTTGATAAACTCTTTAATCATAATTTTCTCCTGTCATGTATGGTTATGGGTTGAAACGCTTGGGTTGCGTAGAATTAAACTCAAGGGGAAGTAAGTGAACGAAGATGAATCAGTTGTAGCAATAATGCGGATCAGTGAAGTAAAGTTGCTTTGTGGACAGCTCCCTCAAGGACACCGCTCTTACCAACCCTATACCGATTCAAGGACAAGCCTAACAGCTAAGGGTAAAAATCTCTTTCCCTCTAGGCCATATAAACTTCTCCCCCGACAAGCTCATCAACAGTAGGTAATTTTTTTATTAGGGGGTCGAATCGTTGATGCCATAAAAGACCGAACGAGTTGTTGATAACATCTCAAAAAAAATCGGTGCGGTCAACGACAAGGAGCCAAAAGTCAGGCGCATTCTACTCATAACTTCATCGTTCGATCAAGCGAAAATTGCCACAGGCCAAAAACAGTTCCAGCTAGCTGCGATTCTGGTGAAAAAGCTTTACCAAAACTGCCATTAATCCTTCTGTAAAGGTCAACCAGCCATAATTTGATCCAATTCTGCAGATTGTTCTTTGTACTGCAGCCGATATAGCTTGAAATATATACCGTGCTTAGCAAGCAAGGCTTGGTGATCACCCATTTCACGAATCTCCCCCTTGTGTAAGACAATAATTTTGCTTACCCGCTGAATTGTCGAGAGCCTGTGGGCAATGACGATTGAGGTCCGAGCCGTCATAACTCGCTCAATGGCCCGCTGAATCAGTTGTTCTGTTTCTGTGTCAATGCTTGAGGTCGCCTCATCAAGCACCAAAATACTTGGGTTGAAGGCTAAGGCTCGTGCAAAAGAGATCAATTGCTTTTGGCCGACTGAAAATCCCGCTCCGCGCTCACGAACTTTGGTCCTAAAACGCTCCGGTAGGTTTTCGATGAAACTAGCCGCCCGGACTTCTTGCGCAGCCCATTCGACCCTCTTTTCGCTGATAGCTTCGTTGCCAAGCCTGATATTGCTGGCAATATCGCCTGAGAACAAAAACACATCTTGCAAAACTACTGCAAAATTCCTTCGTAGCTTCTGCAAATCCCACTGCCGAATATCCAGTCCATCTAGAAGAATTTCACCCCGCTGAATATCATAAAATCTCATGAGTAGATTTGTAATAGTTGTCTTCCCTGAGCCTGTATGGCCAACCAATGCGATGGATTCGCCAGGTTCAACAGTAAACGAAACGTCTTTCAAGACCCAATCTTCATTTTTGTAGGCAAACCAGACATTGCGAAACTCTATCCGCCCATCACTTTGTTCACCCGAAACAGTCTTGCGCACCATAATCGGCGACTCTATGTTGTCAGGCGTGTCCATCAACTTGAAAACACGTTCGCTGGCAACGACCGCAGCCTGAAAGACATTGTATTTGTCGCTAATGTCCTGAATCGGCTGCCACAACCGCTGTGTGTATTGTAAAAACGCCACCAGAGTGCCGACAGTAATCGCGTTTTGAATCACCTGCCCGCCGCCATACCAGACAATTGCTGCTATTCCAATCGCCGAGATCAAGTTCACCAGAGGGTAAAAAACCGCGTAATAAAAAATCGTCTCCAGATTGGCCTGCTTATGAGCTGTGTTGATCTCAGAAAATTGCTCTAAAGCTTTTTGCTCTCGATTGAAAAGCTGTACGACTTGAGCCCCGGAAATATGTTCTTGCGTGAAGGCGTTCAAACGGGCGATCTTGGTTCGAACTTGTCTAAACCCTTCGCGCGCGCCCCGCCTGAACCACATTGTCGCCGCCCACAACAGTGGCACAACCATCAATGAAACAATGGCCAGACGCCAGTCGAAGTAAAACATCATCCCAAGCGCCGCTGCTATCAAAACAAAATCGCCGAGCACTTCAACCAAACCGGCGGTGAACAATTCGTTCAACGAATCAACGTCAGTCGTCAACCGGGTAACAAGCCTTCCGACAGGGTTGTTGTCGTAAAACGAAACTTCGATTGATTGCAGTTTACTGAAAATCTGTTCGCGTAAATCGTACATCACGCGCTGGCCAATTGTGTTCAGCAGCACATCCTGAAAATATCCCAGGCCCAGAGTGACAGCCAACGAAACAATGTAGGAGATGGCCAGCAACAAAATGCCGTCAAAAGCGCTGTCAGCTTTCATTGCCCCACTCGCAGCCGGAGCAACATAATCATCAATCGCCCATTTGGTCAGCAACGGCCCAATCTGCCTGACCAGATTCAGCCCTATTGTCAGCAGCAACGCGAAGGCAACCAATCTACGGTACGGGGCCAAATACCGGATCAATCGCCTGGCTACTTTTGCGTCGTAAATTTTTCCTAGTTGTTCTTCTTCGTGGTGATTGGACATCTATCAGTCGTTATTTTTTGCCGGACATTCCTTCGGCGAATTTGTTGACCATTTCCTCCATGTCAGCAGTCAGCAGCGCGCGCCAGCTCGTTCCCTGTTTTTTGAAGCTTATCAGCTCAACTTCGGTGGCTTCCGCCCCAGCCATTTTGATTTGAGATCTATAAACAACATGAACCAAATCGGTTCCTTCGTTCACTTTGCCCAATATGGTGGTTGTCGAGGATGCAAGCGCAGATTTCATTTCGGGAACGGCTCCGGTAATAAAGTTCATCAGACGCTCGAAAACCGAAGCTTCGCTGAGTTGGGCAAACTCTTCGTTGCTCTTCAATCCGAAGATGGTTTTGGCTGCTCCGCCGGATTCATCGGCTTTTATGATAGCTGCAAATGTGCGCCTCATTGATCCAAGTGCTTCGGTGTGAAGCAGGCTGGCGCATTTGTCCCAGTTGCTTGCCTGCATTCCGGCAAAGTAGGCCTTGGCCACAGCTTCTGGTGAATCAGGCGTTTGGGAGAATGCCGAACCTGCCAAGAAAAAAATCAGGCTAAGAGCAAAGGCCGATTTGAAAAAAAATCTCTTCATTGTTTTTTAGTCTCCAATTAATCATTTAGGTTTCACTTTCCTATTTCGATCTGCTGTTTCAGGGACACGGCTTCGCGGTTTTGCGGCTCAATTTCCAAAGCTTGCTTGCAGTGCGCCAAGGCTCTGGCGCGGTCGCCACGAGTCAAGTAAATCCTGCCAAGCATTATGTGGGCTTCGACCAGCTTCGGATTCCACGAAACAGCGGCTTGAAAGGAGCGCAATGCGTTTTCAGTCTCGTTGCGATGCGCATAAACGATTCCGCGTAGAAAGTAGCCGTCGGCGTTGGCCGTATCCGCAGCCATCAGTTGCTGCAGTTCAGCCATGGCTTCGGCGTCTTTGCCCGAAGCTATCAACTGGCGAATCTGATCTAACATTTGTTGTTGCGCCATTTGCTGGGACGTCGGTTGTGCGGATTGAGCCGTCTGCTGCCGTGCCAATTTCGTCAACGCAGGCAGATTCAACTCTTCCTTCATTCTGGCCAGAATAGGGATTTTGTCCGGCGCAACCGACCATCGAGCATAAGAACTGAGGTAGCGTTTAGCTTCGTTGTCGGCTTTGGCCGCATCGTCAGCTTTTTCAGCCGAAGCCAACGATTTTGATAAAACGAACCAGGCTTCGCCATCACGTTGATTGGCAGAAACCACGGCGCGAAGTTGCTGGGCAGCATCTTCAAAGTTCTGGTTTCGCCAAGCTGCATATCCATAGTTGAATCGGTAAGCCACCTCATTGGGGCTGGCTGCAATCGCGCGTTGCAAATAATTTAAAGCCCTGGCGTTGTCACCCTTGGCCGCCAGTGCTGCTCCTGCATTATTCAGCACTTCGGTCATGGGCGTGATTCCGGCCAAAGCTTCCAGAGCCATCGCCGCTTCGTCGAACTGCCCTGCCTTGAATGCAGCCAGTCCAAGATAAAACAAGCCTTCTTCGTAATGCGGTTCGCCCTTGGTCAGCTGTTTCAGCAGATTAACGGATTCCTCAAACTCAGTCTGCCTGTAATCCAACAAACCGAGTTCATAAATCGCCTCAGCGTAATGGCCTGCAGCCCCTGAGCTTTCGTGTTCCTGAATTGCGCGTTTCAAAAAAACTTCGCGCAATCTGAGATCAAGCGTCTGCACGCCTTTGACATAACTTTCATAAGCGCGCGGCGGGACTTTCGTCGCCCGGCGAACCAATTGTTCTTTTGTGTAGCTCAGCGAAGGATTGCGCTCGTATAAAACGTGCCAGGCCAGTTGCCCCTGCATCTGCTGCAAATCGGCCAGCGGGCCGCTAAAATTGAAAACCTTGTTGCCGATCAATCGCCCAGCCTGCGTTTCAATCAGCCGAGCTGAAATGGCTATCGAAACATTTTGTTTGTCGCCGCCAATGTCGAATTCGCCGATGATTGCCAGATTGGCGTTGGCAGCTTCGGCCACGCGAATCATCGCAGCACGAGTCAGAATGTCAGCCGGGTTCAGCCTTACCCGCTCAAAAGCCTGCACGCGCTCGTCGTCACTAACAACCGTCACTCCTGGCACGTCCAGAATTTCGGCCAGCAATATGGTGAAGCTTTCACGAATCCAGTTGTGCTGAGCCGATTGCGAGCGATTCTCGAAGGGCATGACAATAATTGCATCTGCCGCCGAAACTCTCGCCGCCAAACAAGCAATCAAGCAAACAACAGGGAAAATTATTTTAAGTCTGGGTTTGTTAAACATCGGCAGGATCATAAACAGAAAATTGAAAAGTCAAAAGCGCAGCCTTTTTCGCGCTTTTGACTTTTGCCTTTGTAACTTCATAGCGGGATGTTTCCGTGCTTGCGTGGAGGATTGGTGTCGCGTTTGTTTTCCAGCAGCTTCAATGCGCGAATCAGTTTTCGCCGCGTGTGTTTAGGTTCGATCACTTCATCCACGTAACCGCGTTCCGCGGCAACGTACGGCGAAGCGAACTTGTCCTGATACTCTTCTATCTTTTCTTTGCGCGCGGTTTGCAGATCGGCGGCGCTGGAAAGTTCGCGGCGGTAAAGAATTCCGACAGCCCCTTCGGCTCCCATGACGGCGATTTCCGCTGTCGGATATGCGAAGTTGATGTCAGTCCGGCAATGCTTCGATCCCATCACGCAATAAGCCCCACCGTAAGCCTTGCGAGTGACGACCGTAATTTTCGGCACGATCGCTTCGGCGTAGGCGTAAAGCAGCTTGGCTCCATGTCGAATGATGCCGCCGTATTCCTGGCTAACTCCGGGCAGAAAACCCGGCACGTCTTCAAAGGTGATGATCGGAATGTTGAAGCAATCACAGAAACGAACGAAGCGCGCCGCTTTCGCCGAAGCGTCAATGTCCAAAACTCCGGCCAGAAAGTTAGGCTGATTAGCGACGATGCCGACGGGCTGGCCGTTCAGCCGCCCAAAACCGATCACAATGTTTCGCGCGAAATGCTCCTGAATCTCGAAGAAATACGCGTTATCTACGACCTTTGTGATGATCTGGCGAATATCGTAAGGCTTGTTCGATTCCGGCGGAACAACCGTGTTCAGCGATTCGTCCGCGCGATCAACCGGATCGTCGCAGGCTATGCGAGGCGGGTCGTCCATGTTGTTGGAGGGAATGAACGACAGCAGTTCACGGATCAGCCTCAGACAGTCTTCTTCATTCTCAGCCGCGAAGTGCGCCACGCCGCTGGTCGAGTTGTGCGTCATCGCGCCGCCGAGTTCTTCTTTCGTCACGTCTTCGTGAGTGACGGTTTTTATGACATCCGGCCCGGTGATGAACATGTAGCTGGTGTCTTTGACCATCACGATGAAGTCCGTAATCGCTGGCGAATAAACCGCTCCGCCAGCACACGGCCCCATAATCGCGGAAATCTGTGGCACTACGCCCGAAGCCAGCGTGTTGCGTAAAAAGATGTCGGCGTAACCGCCCAAACTGACGACGCCTTCCTGAATTCGCGCGCCGCCAGAATCGTTCAGGCCAATCACAGGCACGCCGACTTTCATCGCCATGTCCATAATCTTGCAGACTTTCTGAGCGTTGGTT
>JAGNMH010000325.1 GCA_017991275.1 Acidobacteriota bacterium | reverse complement strand
GTAGTAATACCGTTCGCGGTGTTTACTTTACAACGGTTGGCGACCGGCAAAGCCTGCGTCGGTGTCGTGCCACCATTCGATTGAGTCTTCGTCTTTCAGCCAGCACAGCAACACTACGCGGCCGTCGCGCCAGTGTGGGAAGTCGCACAGACCTTTGTCGAAGTCTTTGATTTCGACGCCGAGTTCAAGAATTTCCTGCGCCGCGGCCAAAAAAGTAGTTAGAGCATTGACGTACTCGCCGCCGTGAGCAATTCCGCCGCCGCCGTGTTGCTGGCTGGCCAGTCTGGACTGTGGCTCAAGTCGGCGCATTGAGTCGCGCGCACGGTCAATTTTCCGCCAGAGTTTTTTGACTTCCGGCAACAGAGCTTGGGCTTCTTCGACTGTAAAAAGTCTCATTGGTTTCCGATTGTTAGATTGGGTTGACGGGCGCGATTAAACCAATCGCAGTTTGGAAAAGCAACCTGCGAGTTTGGTGCAGCCCCGCGTGCATGAACAAACGGTGGTTCAGGTGGAAAAGGATTTCAGGGTTTCTTGCTCCGACTCAGTTGTCCAACGTAGTATGCGACCGCGCTCCCGCAAGTAACCACAGCTATGGAGGTAAAAGAAAATGCTGAGACGATTTGTTGTGTTTTTATGTTTATTGGCGCTGGTTCAAGTCCCCGGCCTGAGCCTTGGTGAAACGCAAGATCCCAAACCCGAAATTCCGGCAGGAACAGAGATTCAATTGAGTCTGCGCGACCCGCTCAGTTCCAAACTGAGCGAGCCGGGCGACGAAGTTTTGGCCACCGTTCGACGCGATGTGGTGATTGATGGCCGAACGGTTTTGCAGAAAGGAACCGAAGTCATTGGCCGTGTGACGCTGGCTGAACCTTCCGGTCGCATTTTCAAAGGCGGTCGGCTGCACATTACTTTTGAAAGCGTTCGACTTGCCGGTCAGGATCAAAAAATCACCGCAATTATCAAATCGGCCTCGGATTTCAGGCGCGATGAAAAGATCAAATCCGACGATGAAGGCACTTTGAAAGGCGGCAAAGACGGCGGCAAAACTTTGTCGAACATCGGCACTGCCGCCGGCATTGGGATGATCGGAGTGACGATTGCAATTTTGGCCGGACGCGATGGCAACAGTTTCGGCGGATATTACGGAGGCATCAGCCAGGGGGGAGCTATTGCCGGAGCCGCGATTCTTGGCGGCAGCGTTGTCACAGGTGTGCTGATGACCAAAGGCAAGGAAGTTCGCCTGGACGAGAACACAATTATCCGGCTAAAGCTGGAACGTCCTGTGGCGATTGGCTAATTAAACACAAGCATTGATAAACAATCACACGGAGAAAAAAATGCCAGCAAAGAAAGCTTCAACAACCAAAGCCGCGAAAAGCCCGGCTCCAGATTCAGCGGATTCAAAACTGCTGAAGGTCGGCGCAAAAGCTCCGGCCTTTAGCCTGACAAACACCGACGGCAAGACAGTCAAGCTTTCGGATTTCAAAGGGAAAAAAGTCGCTCTTTATTTTTACCCGAAGGATATGACTCCGGGTTGCACGACGGAAGCCTGCGGGTTCCGAGACGATTACTCCGAATTGAAAAAGCGTGGCGTCGAAGTGTTGGGTGTCAGCGGCGACGAGCAAAAATCCCATCAGAAATTCACTGAAAAGTACTCGCTGCCGTTCACACTGCTGTCCGACCCGACGCACGAAATGATGGAAAAGTACGGAGCCTGGGGCGAAAAGACCTTGTATGGCCGTAAGTACATGGGCGTGCTCAGGATCACTTACATCATTGATGAAGCAGGCCGGATTGCTCGCGTGTTTGAAAAAGTGAAAACCGCTACTCACAGCAAAGATGTGATTTCAGCGGTTGATTCGATGTGAATCTAAGATCCTTACTCAAATCGGTTGGAATTCTGGTTCTGCTTGGCGGTGGGTTGATTGCTCTTTGGCTTGGTTGGCTGACAGTTGTTGCCGAACAACCGCCGATCAAAATTTACACGCCCAACCAGGGGTTGGCGCATGAGCGAATTTACCAAATCATGCGCGATTCGCGTGGCTTTCTGTGGTTTGCGACCAACGACGGATTGTCGCGCTTCGATGGGCAGAACTTCGTCAATTACAGCGCCGCCGATGGGTTGGTGCACAGCCGCATCTCAGACATCGTCGAAAGCCGCGACGGAACATATTGGGTTGGGACGATTGGCGGCTTAAGCAGTTTTGTCCCCGTTCGTGATTCGCTTGCTTACTTGCGCGCCAACTCTGGCCAACAACTTTTCACCAACCATTTCATTTACGGAGACCACAACGCGAACGTCATTGCTTCGTTGCTGGAAGACCGTGCCGGGCAATTGTGGATAGGCACTCAGGCCGGATTGTTCCGCTTGAATCGAAGCGCGACTGACCCAGCCAAACGCTTTGAATACGTTCCCGTCGGGTATCCAAACAAGCCGGACAATTTGTTTGAAGTTGTGTTGATGGCCGAAGACCACGAAGGCAGTTTGTGGCTGGGGTCAATTTTCGGCTTGGTGCGGAGGCTGCCTGATGGTCGGTTCATTCATTATTCGGTGATGCCCGGCGAAGGCGCTGATTCGATTCGTGCAATTGCCGAAGACAGCGAAGGCCGATTGTGGATCGGTCATCAATCGGGGTTGATGATTTACAAACCGGGGGCGGCAGCGACGGCCAAGCCAGGATTTATTGCGCTGGAAAAAATTGCTCAGCAGCACAGCTCACCCAATCTAAACAACGGCAATCTGATTTTGCCAACGACGACCGGCGAAGCTCGTTGGTACACAAAAGCCGACGGTCTGGCAGATCAGCGCACGCGAGCGATTCGCCAAATTTCTGACGGTCACGTTTGGGTTGGAACCGTTGCCGGAGGCCTGGCGGAATTCGACGGGCAGCGATTTCGCAACTTCACCCCTGAACAAGGCATCAGCCGATTGATTACCGCCTTGGGCGAAGACAGCGCAGGCAATTTGTGGGTGGGCGCTCGCGTTGGCGGGGCGACCAAAATTCCAAGCAAAGGATTTTTGACTTATCGGCAAGCAGATGGATTGGGTAGTTCGGATGTGTTTTCGATCTTCGCCGACCGCGAAAACCGAGTAATCGTGACCAACAACGATTGGTCGTTGAATCGGTTCGACGGAACTCGATTTAAGTTTGTCATCCCAAACCTGCCGGAAAAAGTAAAAGGATCGTCCACTGGCAATCGCCCCATGATTCAGGCGCGCGACGGCGAATGGTGGATAGCCACAGGCGAAGGGCTGTTTCGATTTCCGGCGGTTGCGCGCTTTGAGGATTTGGCGACCGTCCAGCCGAAAGCCGCCTACTTTGAACGCGACGGGCTGGCCAGCAGCAACATCACGCGAATGATGGAAGATTCGCGCGGCGATATGTGGATCAGTTCATATACGCCGCCGGTCACGCTGACTCGTTGGGAACGCGCAACCGGCAAGTTTTATCGTTACAGCGAGGATGACGGAATTCCGCAAAACAACTGGGCGCACGTTATGACCGAAGACCGCGCAGGCAACGTTTGGATGGGATTGCATTACGGCGAGTTGATGCGTGTGCGGAACGGCAAAATTCAAGTCTTCCATCATTCGGACGGAGTGCCGAAAGGCATGATGATGGGACTTTATTGCGACAGCTCCGGGAGATTGTGGATTGGCAGCGAAGGCGGCGGCGTGGCTCGTGTGGATGATCCGGCAGCGGACAATCCGAAGTTTGTCATTTACAGAATGACGGATGGTTTGTCGTCCGACCAGCAACGATGCTTTACCGAAGATCGCTGGGGCAGGATTTACATCGGCACTTCGCGCGGCGTTGACCGGCTGGATTTGACAACGGGACAGATCAAACACTTCACAGCAGGCGACGGCTTGAGCAGCGGCGAAATTGTTGCTGCGTTCGCAGATCACGAAGGTTCGTTGTGGTTCGGCACACGCGAAGGTTTGTCGAGACTGGTTCCAGAGCAAACAGATTCGCAAACAGCGCCGCCTCCTGTGCTTATCAGCAAGGTCTCAGCCGGAGGCAAGCCGCAACCGGTTCCCGAACTCGGTTTGCGTGAAATCAGTGGGATGGAATTCGACTCCGATCAGGGGCAAATGCAGATTGAATTTTTTGGCTTCAGTTTCGACACTGGCACCAGGCTTCAATACCAGTACAAATTTGAAGGCGCTGACCGCGATTGGAGTCAGCCAAACGAACAGCGCACGGTGACGGCAAGTTTATCGCCAGGCTCGTATCGTTTTTTGGTCAGAGCCGTCAACGCCAGCGGGCAGGTCAGTCCGCAACCGGCGGTTGTCAGATTCCGAATCCTGCCGCCGTTTTATCGTCGCTGGTGGTTTATCGTGCTGGCGACTCTGGCTGTCGCCGGAGTCGGATATTTTGCCTACAGCCAGCGGCTACGCCGGTTGCTGGAAATCGAACGAGTCCGCACGCGCATTGCCACCGATTTGCACGATGACATCGGAGCCAGTTTGTCGCGCGTAGCCATCCTCAGCGAAGTCGTCAAGCAACAGGGCAAAGCGAGCGGACAAGTGAATGGGCAAGCCGCTCGCTCAGCGCAAATGTTGACGGAAATTGCCGATTCGGCGCGTGGGTTGGTTGATTCGATGAGCGACATCGTCTGGTCAATTGATCCTCGCCGAGATGATTTGGGACAGGTCATCACCCGCACCCGGCAGTTCGCCTCCGACGTTTTGGATCCGCAAGGTATCAACTGGCAGTTCATCGCTTCAGCCGAAATCGAAAAGACCAAGCTTAACCCGGAACAGCGTCGCCATCTGTTTTTGATCTTCAAAGAATCGCTGAACAACATCGCTCGCCACGCCGGAGCCAAAAATGTTTCGATGAATCTTTCGCTGGCTAATAACCAATTGCTGGCTGAAATCGCCGATGACGGATTCGGCTTCAAGCCACAACCGAATTCAGAAACGGCTGTCGCTGTTTTGCCTAAGAGCCGAGGCGGAAATGGTTTGGGAAATATGCAGGCTCGCGCGACTGAGCTTGGCGGGCAATTGAAGATTGACTCAGCGCCAGGGCAGGGAACTCGGCTGACGCTGGTTATGCCTGTGAAAAGGTGATCTTCAAGCCTGTGCTCACAGGATTTAGACAAAGCACTCAAATAATTTTCCTCAGCGTGAGCGATTCGCCTTCCGATTTCCGCTTTGGTTAGCTGGGAATTGTTATGTAACAGTATTAATCGTGGAGTGCGGTGGCTCGACACCGCTTTTCGTTCTTCACCAAAAGCTTCCGGGAAAGAGAATGCCCCGACTGCGAAAGCAAAAGCTGCGTCGAGCCGCAGCACTCCAAAATAGGAGCAACGATTATGACTCCCGAACGCTGGCAACAAGTCAAAAACCTGGTCAATTCCGCGCTGGCGCAAGACGCCGAAGCGCGCGCCGCAACCTTGCAGCAATCCTGTGCAGACGATTTGTCTCTGCAACGAGGCGCTGAAGCCCTGCTCTCTTTCCACGAACAAGCTACACGGAATCTGGCCAACGCGCCTGCGCCCAATGCTGCGAAGCTCAGTTCGGCAGGCACGATGCCGCCCGAACGATGGCAACACATCGAGCAACTTTTTCAGTCGGCATTGGAGCTTCTGCCCGCTGAGCGCGCGGCTTATCTGGCAAAGGCTTGCGGCAGCGACGAAGAGTTGCGCCACGAAGTCGAAGCCTTGCTGGTTTTCCAAACCGGAATGAGCGGAGTGATCCAAGGCGCGGTTCAGCATGCTGTTGGGTTGGCCGCCGGGCTGCTGGACAACTCAATCGAGAAAGCTCGCTTCACGCCCGGCATGACGCTCAACAAGCGTTATCGAATCATCGGCCAACTCGGCAAAGGCGGAATGGGCGAAGTTTATCGAGCCGATGATTTGAAGCTCGGCCAGCCCGTCGCGCTGAAGTTCCTGACTGAAAAGCTCTCGCAGGACAAAGCGATGCTCGCGCGCTTTCACAGCGAAGTCGCCATGGCTCACCGAGTCACACATCCGAACGTTTGCCGCGTTCACGACATCGGCGAAGTGACGACTTCGTCAGGCAAGCTGCATTTCCTCTCGATGGAATACGTTGACGGCGAAGACCTGTCGTCCTTGCTGCGCCGCATCGGCCGTTTGCCTGCCGACAAAGCCGTCGAAATCGCCAATCAGCTTTGCGCCGGAATTGCCGCCGCGCACGAAGCGGGCGTGCTTCATCGAGACTTGAAACCGGCGAACATCATGCTTGATGGCAAAGGTCGTGTGCGCATAACCGATTTCGGTCTGGCGGGATTCGCCGAACAGATCAAAGGGCAGGAAGTTTTTGCAGGCACGCCAGCCTATATGTCGCCCGAACAATTCGCGGGTAAAGAAGTCACGACGAAGAGCGACATCTATGCGCTGGGCTTGGTGCTGTATGAAATCTTCACCGGCAAGCGCGTCTTTGAAGCGGGTTCGCTAGCTGAATTGCAAAAGATGCACGAGAGCAGTTCGCCGACCAATCC
>JAGNMH010000324.1 GCA_017991275.1 Acidobacteriota bacterium | reverse complement strand
AACCCTTACGACATAGTCATTGACGGCACGGACAACTTTCAAACTCGTTACCTGCCAAACGATGCCAGCGTCTTGCTGGGCAAACCCAATGTTTACGGTTCGATCTTTCGTTTCGACGGACAGGCCTCGGTCTTTTATCCGGGAGGCGGTGGCCCTTGCTATCGTTGCTTGTACCCTGAACCGCCTCCGCCGGGTCTGGTTCCTTCCTGCGCTGAAGGCGGCGTGCTCGGCATTCTGCCCGGCATTATCGGAGTCATTCAGGCTACGGAAGCCATCAAGCTCATCATCGGCGAAGGCGAACCCTTGATCGGACGTTTGCTGTTGTTCGACGCTTTGAAGATGAAGTTCCGCGAATTGAAGCTGCGCCGCAACCCAGAATGCCCGCTGTGCGGAGAGAATCCAACGATCAAAGAGTTGATTGATTACGACGTGTTCTGCGGCATCACGCCTGCTGAACCTGCGCCGAAAGTAGAAGTCGTTTCGGATTGGGAAGTCACCCCGGCGCAACTGAAAGCCGAACTCGACGGCGGCAAAAAGCTGACGATCATTGATGTTCGCGAACCGCACGAATGGCAAATCGGCAACCTGGAAAATTACGGCTCGAAGCTAATTCCTCTGGGCGAATTTCCTTCGCACGTTGGCGAACTGAACAGCGACGACGAAATCGTAGTTCATTGCAAAATGGGCGGGCGAAGCGCGAAGGCTTATGGAGTGTTGAAAGAAGCTGGTTTCCAGAAAATCAGAAACTTGAAGGGCGGCATTCTGGCCTGGTCGGATCAGGTTGATCCAAATATGCCGAAGTATTAAACGACACGCGCTACTGACACCACTGAAAAAAAGGCAGGCTCATTGAGCCTGCCTTTTTTTCAGTGGTGTGTTTTCTGGCCTGTTATTTCTGGCCAACGATCAAAGAAGCTTTGACCGATACTTCAAAACTTGCATTTTGGCGTTCACGGTCAATGATTTTGGCAAGCTGCTGTTCAACCTGTTGGCGTGTTTCCAGGCTTGGCAAAAAAGCCAACCAGTCGTCCAGGAATGAAGTTTCAATCAGCGGTGAAGTTAAAAACTCAGCGGCGTCTTTGAACTGAAACCTTTCGTTATGAGTCACGCTGCGCGCTTTTCGCAGCCCGGCATCCAGAGCCATTGCTTCAGTGTCGCTGGCCACCAACCGTTCGGAAATCAACCTTTCGATTTCCGGCGAATACGCCACCAGATCAAGGTCGAAAAGAGCTTCCCAGTAAACCGAAAAGAATTCGCCAAAACTGCCTTGTGTCGCCAGCTTCACGACAACCGTCGCGCCTTTTTTGGCCACGCGGATTAATTCATCCAGCGCGTCTTCGACTTCCGTAACAGGCAACAAAGAAAAATCGCCAATTACCAGCTCAAATTCGCCGGTCGGAAAATCCAGCTTCTTCAATGAGCCTTGTTGAAAAGTGACTCGATTCGGTTTCTTCACATCGGCTTTGCCGCGCGCCAGAATCAGGCGTTCTTTGCTGGAATCAACTCCTACAACTTCAACCTTTGACCCGGCGCGCAAAGACAAATCAAGCGCGTAACCGCCCGTTCCGCACATCGCGTCAAGAAATTTGCCTTCTTTTGGCAATTCTATTTCTTCATCAACCAGCCGGTCGAAAACTTCGCGCCAGGCCGGAACTACGTACAAATCGTAAAGGTACGCCAATTCCTTGGCGTTGTATTTTGTGCTTTCCAAGTCTTGTTTCCCTCAGTTTTTGTTCGTGATCAGGTTTCTGATTAAACCAACCAATTTATCGCAGCCATTCAGCAAAACGTCCGTCGTCGGTTTGCCGTAAAGTTTTTCGTAATCGGCGGCTGTCGCGGCGACTTCGGCTTCGGTCATTAATTCGTGATTGATGGTTAAAGCAACAACCGGTTTCTGCGCCAGCAGTTCCAAAATCTGAATCTCGCGTTCCAGCGAACTCATCGGGTAATCATCAAACCCGTCATAAACCTTTCGCGCTGGAGCGTGCTGCAAAATAACACCGTCAACTCGCCCGGCGGCGATCAACTCAAAGCCTCCGGGATAAGCAGGATGCGCGATGCTGCCCTGTCCTTCCAGCAAAATGACTTGCGGATGTTCGTTGATCCAGGCTTCGTAAACGGCGTGTTCGATTTCACCAGTCACAAAGTCATTGACCAGCGAATCCAGCAGCAAGCCGTACTTTACGCCTTGCAACCACGAAGTCTGTCCGGTTCCGATCACTTCGCTTTTGATGCCCACGGCGTTCAGCGCTTGATTCAGTTTGACCGCCGTCGTCCGTTTGCCAATCGCCGAATCCGTGCCGAGTACAGCAAGCTTCAGCGCCTTCACCTCTTCGATCTTGCCGGTGAAAAAATGAAGCTGCGAACGCGGTGGAGTTCGCCGAACGTCACGGATATTGACTTGATGCTGTTCGGCCAAGGCGGCAAATTCAGCGTCTTCAGACAGAAATTCATGCAAGCCGCTGTCTACATTCAGACCAGCCGAAATTGCCTGCTTGACCGCCAACCGAGCCGAATCCGGTAGCTTGCCGCCATCGGGAGCCAGGCCGATGACAAAGAACTTCGGTCGTTCCGCTGCTTTTTCAGTGGCTTCGTTGAAGCTGGCGAAAACCGGAATACCGTTCGGTTTGCCGTCCAAAACTTCGCCCGCATCGAGTCCGGCTTTTGTCGAGTCAATGACTCCGACAACGTTGTAACGCGCGGTGAAGCGCACCAAGCCATTGGCCGTTTTGCCAACCGGAGTGGCAAAAAAACCTTCGCAATAAACGATTGCTGAACCGTCCATAATTGCTCTCTTTTGGGTAGGATAGGAATTGATGCGGCATCTTCCACGTTTGGCCGAAAGCTGGCAAGAGGCCAAACTCTTGCAGTCAACAAACGGCGGTTGTATGTTCGCCACGCTTTCACCAATTCCATCACCCAAAGGAGTTCATTAAGATGTTCAACCGCCTTCACCTGCTGCGGCTAACGGCTTTGGCTGTCATCGTCGCGGCTTTTGCTTCAATTTCGTTTTCGCAGTCTCCGGCCAAAGCGCCTCAAAGGTATGAAGTTTCAATCCGCACCGGAGTCCAGGTCAAAATGCGCGACGGCGTGACGCTGATCGCCGATGTTTACAGCCCGAAAGCCGAGGGTAAATTTCCTGTGTTGTTGACTCGCACGCCGTACAACCGACGTGATCCGATGACCGGAACGTTTTTGGCGTCGCACGGTTATGTCGCCGTGCTGCAAGACACGCGCGGACGTTACGATTCCGGCGGCGAGTTTTATCCTTTCAAATACGAAAGCGAAGACGGTTATGACACCATCGAATGGGCAGCGGCTCTGGATAATTCCAACGGGATGGTCGGCACCTTCGGCGGTTCGTACGTTGGCGCGACGCAAATGCTGGCGGCAATCTCACGGCCTCCGCACCTAAAAGCGATATTCCCGTACGTCACGGCTTCGGAGTATTACGACGGCTGGACTTACCAAAGCGGCGCATGGATGCAGGCGTTTTCCAGCACCTGGACAACCGGACTGGCTGAAGACACTCTGCGCCGAAAAGCCAGCAGGCAGGCGAAAATGCAGGAATGGATGAAAGAGTTGCCGGTCGAAGATTACAAGCTGATCGGCCAACCGACCCCGGCGGATTACGCGCCTTACTTTCGCGATTGGATCGAACACGAACGCAACGACGAGTATTGGAAGCGTTGGCGGATTTCAGATCATTACTCCGAACTGGACATCAAGGCGCTGCACAGCGGCGGCTGGCACGACATCTTTTTGAAAGGTTCCATCGGCAATTACGTCGGCATGCAAAAGAGCGCCGCGACGCCTGAAGCTCGCGCCAATCAACGCTTGCTGGTTGGGCCGTGGGCGCATGCGGCGACTTCGGCAGAAGGCAAAATCGGCGACGTCACCTTTGGCAAACAAGCCGTGTTGGACATGAACGGCACGATCATCAAATGGATGGATTACGCGCTGAAAGGCATCAAAAACGAATTCGCCACCGATTCGCCGGTCAAGCTGTTCGTGATGGGCGAAAACGTTTGGCGCGATGAAAAAGAATTCCCGCTGGCTCGCACACAGTATATGAAAGGGTATTTTCATTCGACCAAAGGCGCGAACTCCGCCAGCGGCGATGGCTCGTTTTCGCTTGAAGCCCCGCGCGCGGAAAAACCGGATACGTTTGAATATGACCCGGCCAATCCTGTGCCGACTGTTGGCGGCAGATTGTGTTGCGGAGGAACGATGCCCGGCCCATTCAATCAGCAACCGAACGAATCGCGCCAAGACGTGCTGGTCTTTTCGTCCACGCCGTTGGATCACGACGTGGAAGTAACCGGCTACATCACGGTTGAGTTGTACGCGGCAAGCTCGGCTGTGGACACTGATTTCACGGCTTTGATCGCGGATGTGGATGAAAAAGGATACGCGCGATTTTTAACGGATGGCATTGTTCGAGCGCGTTATCGCAACTCGACCGAACGCGCCGAGCTGATCGAACCAGGCAAGGTTTACAAATACACGATTGACCTGTGGGCGACCAGCAACCTATTCAAAGCCGGGCATAAGGTTCGCGTGTACATTTCCAGCAGCAATTTCCCGCGCTTCAATCGCAACCTGAACACCGGCGAAGCAACAATGCACGGCACGAAGATGGTCAAAGCCAGGCAGACGATTTACCACGACGCCGAACACCCCTCGGCCATCGTTCTGCCGGTCATTCCACGCTAAGGTTTCGCTGGGTCCAGATTGAAGCTCGCCAACGTTACTATTTGCCGCTGACTGAAAATGTCGCGCTAAAAGTATTGGTCGGATTGCCGGTCGTGTTTCCACTGGCATCCACATTCCAATGGGTCAGCAACAACCTGTAATTCCCCGCTGGCAATTTGCTGGCAGCGTCGTCTGTGGGCAGCTTAATTTCCAGGTTTTCGCGCGAAGAGATTTTGACTGGTCTGGATGGCGTTGCCAGTAGGCATGGGAAAACATTGACCCAGTCACCGCCTTCCTGCCGCTGAACCGTGATGATTGTGCAGAAAGATTGATGGTCGAAAGCCACTACATTCTGCGCGGTGTCGTTGTTGACCCGAAGGAAGACAGCTTCCTGCTCCACATAGGCGGGTTTACTGGTGTTGATAATCACTTGATTTGAAGGTGGTTGCGCCGCCATCCGGAACTCCTGAGAATAAACGACGAAAGAATCACTGAGCGGAATGTTTTCGCTGACAAACCTGAACGTCAGAGCTATGCGATAAACCCCGGGTTTCAACGGCTCAATCGTCTGGGTGGGATTCATGATCAATTCCAGCTTTGATCTGGGTGGGATATTCACCGGGAAAGACGCCGCCTTTAATGGGCAAAATCCCGTGTCGTTCCATTGGTTGCCGTCCAGAACCTGTAACTGGGCAATGCTGCAAAACGAACGCTTGTCCCAGGTCTGAATGGTTTCAGGCGAATCGTTGACGACCGTGGTCAAAATCATGTCGTTGAGCACATAGCTCGGTTTGTCCTGTCCAACCGTAATTCGATCAATGGAAGCTGGCAATGCCGGAACCAGACCGTCCAGTCTGCCCTGATAAATCGGCAAAGGGCTGGCCGTCTGAGGGTTCAGGTCGCCGGAAAAGTTCAACACCATCGGAGCAATTTTCACATCCGAAGCTGCGCGGACAATCGCTCGTTGCGAAGTGCTGGGCGTGGATTCAAACAAACCTTCCAGATGCCAGGGCAACCGGCAGCTTTTGTTCGTGCCACAACGAGTATTAATGCCAACTGTCCCTTTCAGCGAACCTGACAACACAACTCTGCCCGCAGGCGTGACGACATAAGCTGTGCCGGTGAACGTCCCGACACCGTTGCTGTCAGCGTTCAAGGCAAAATTCTGAGTCATCAACTTGCTGCCATCCGGTATGAAATCTTTGGTTTGGTCACAATCGGCATTGGCCGACAGACCGATTTCAACCGCCGACCGGCTGACCGTTCCGTTGAAATTTTTTGACAACATCAACAGACCGGAATCCTGCGTCTGACCTTTAACGCCGGTCACGACTGAAAACAAAGCAATTAAAAAAGTCGCCGCTATAAAAATTCGTTTCATGACAACCTCCACGAAGAAAGTAGGTCAAAACTGTCCAGTTTGACCCGCCTGGCAAATCGGCTGTTGGCAGCCAAAAGACCATCACTGGACGAGACAAACTGACAGTTCGTCCAACTCTGTTTTTTCAATTTTCGGGTTTAAGAAATGTGAATGACAAGGCTCAGACGCCACGAGCTGCACCAGAGTTGGCTGGTGCCCTAAACATGAAGAAGAGGCAATTACACCCGCGCTAATTCAAATGCTTTTTACCAGAACTGAGCGGTAAGATTTCTGTTCCAATACTCCAGAATGTCGTGCTGTTTACGGACAAGCCCATACTTTCCGACCCAAAAGTGAAATGCATTGACAGCTAAATCACCTCACATCATTGGCTGAATCACGTCTCGTAATTCAGATTCGGCCCAAGCCAACGTTCGA
>JAGNMH010000323.1 GCA_017991275.1 Acidobacteriota bacterium | reverse complement strand
TGGAATTTTTCTTGCGAATTCAAAACGCATGGCTTACTTTCCGTCTGCACTTATTCAGCAATCCTTGTAATGCCGAAAAAATAAAGCTCCGATGCGAAGTGGAAAGCCTACACAAAACGATGGACAGGCCAAAGAAGTCTTCTTCAGCAAACTCTGCCTTTCTACTTTTCATACGGTTGTTCAAGCGTGGCTAACTAAAAATTTGATTTCGGGCTGGTGGCAGTTTAAATCTTTGTCATTAGGTCATTTAAGAGTGATTCAGTGCTGGTCAGAATGAGCTTGTCGCAGCCCGGCAAGTTCTCATCATTGCTTCGCTTCAGTGTAGTGGCGACTGCATTTGATAATCGTGCCCATTCATTAACTTCAAAATTCAATATACAGGCGAAGACCCTCAATATGGTGGCGTGGCGGCCCCCGCTACTAAAATATTCTTCAGCAAGCACGTGCATTTATGCTTTTCATTAACCAGTTGCTTATATGCCCGATAACTTGATTTTCTGCCTCAAAAGCTATGGGAAATTTCATCAGAAATTGCGTAGTAATAATAGTTATTCTATTTATTGAGTTGGCACGAAATGGTTTTCAACCACCCCCGCCTCTAGTAGCGTCGCAAAATTTAGTTTCGCAAAACGTACCGTCACAAAACTTACCACCGGAAAATCAAGGTTTCACTAAAAACCTCATCAACTGGTCAATCACTATGATTAACGCGGCGATTTACTACACATGGGAGGATGCGCTAAAGCTTCAACGACTGACTCTTGATCTATGGCACGGTATCAATGATCCAATCAAGAAGTTGGGGGTTTTATTTGTAAGCCTGTTACTCTTTATGAACATTCGTTCACTGCTGAAACAGAGAAGTTTACAAAATAAACTTGCCGTTTATTGCCCGGTTGACGGTTGCCATTTACGCTCGCACCCAATTGCAGGGTCGGTAAATCGCTACCGTTGCCCAAGAAAGCATCAATTCGCAGGCGAAGCTCATGACTTCCATCATATTTAACCTGCGGAGCCATCCTCAGCCATTGAAAAAGATTCCCGCTAATTGCATCCTCTCAACCGTCGCAAAACCTCTCATCTAAATTCAACCCCGTTAGGAGAACCAAAATGCGTTTGATGACAATCTTTTTCTGTTTGTCGGCTTTGATGGTTGTTGCCTCTGCCGTGATGGCGCAGGACAATCCGTTTCTTGGAAAATGGGACATCACCGGCGTAGGCCAATACAGCAATCAGGTTTACTGGCTGGAAGTAAAAATGGAAGATGGCAAACTGGCCGGTTACTTTCTGAATCGCAGCGGCAGTGTGCTCAAGCTGCCCGAAATCAAAATCGAAAACGACCAACTGATCTTTTCGCCTGCGGGTGGTCGCCCAAATGCGCCAAAGGCCATTCATACCGCAAAGGTTCAAGAAGGCCATCTGTTGGGAATGCTAACAATCGGTGAGCAACGAATCCCCTGGCAGGGCGAGCGCGCTCCGGTGTGGGGGAATTTTGACGCCAACGCCAAACACAAGTTCGGCAGTCCGGTTGCGCTGTTCGACGGCAAATCCATGGTGCATTGGCAAGGTCAGGTCAAAGACAAAGAACTCGGATGGTCAATAGTTGACGGAGTGATGACCAATCAGCCGCACGCCAACAATCTGGTCAGCCATCACCAGTTTGAAAATTTCAAAATTCACTGCGAGTACAAAGTAGAAAAGAACAGCAACAGCGGAATTTACCTGCGCGGGCGTTACGAATTGCAGGTGCTGGACGACGCCGGCAAAGAGCCGGAGATTCACGGTCATATGGCGCTTTACAGCCGCGTAGCTCCGAAAGTGAACGCCAGCTTGCCCGTCGGTCAGTGGCAAATGATGGAAGCAATCATCGTCGGCAACAAGTTGTCGGTCTGGCTGAACGGCAAAAAGGTTCAGGACAACATCACGATTGACGGCATCACTGGCGGCGCGCTGGACAGCAACGAAGCAACTCCGGGGCCGATCATGCTGCAAGGCGACCACGAAAAAATCTGGTATCGCAAAGTCATCGTCACTCCGATTCAATAAAATCAAAGGCCAAAAGGCAAAGTTCAAATGGCAAAAAGCGAATCAGCTTTCTGATTTTTGACTTTTGATATTTGCCTTTTGCCTTGTTAACTCAATGGAATCACTGAAAAAACTGTTTTATCCGTTGATCGCCGTCGCCGGAATTATTTTGACCGGGACGCTTGGCTATCGCGTGATTGAAGGCTGGTCCTGGTTCGACAGTTTGTACATGACCGTCATCACGTTGGCGACGATTGGTTATGGCGAAGTGCATAAGCTTTCAACCAAAGGCCAGGCCTTCACCATGATTCTGATCGTTATCGGTGTGGCCGTTTTCGGTTTTCTGATTACCCACCTGACGGCGGCGGTGATTGAAAGCGGGGTCAGAGCTGCGTTTGGGAGACGAAAATTGTTCAAAGACATCAGTCAACTGAAAGATCATTTCATTCTGTGCGGAGCCGGTCGCGTGGGGCTTCGCATCGTGGACGAATTGGATAAGAAGAATGTTGGGTTCGTGGTTATCGAACGTGACGAACAGGTGGCCGAACGGCTGTTGGCTCGCGGCCATCTGGTTTTGAACGGAGACGCGACGGACGAAACCGTGCTGGAAGGCGCCCAGGTTCGCACTGCCAAAACGTTGATAACTGCTGCCTCCAGCGACGCCGAAAATGTTTACATTACTCTGACAGCTCGCGGTTTGAATCCGAACATTTACATAGTCGCTCGTGCCAACGACCTGGCCGCTGAACGCCAGTTGAAGCGCGCAGGAGTCAACAAAGTCGTTTCGCCGGTTTTGATCGCCAGCCAGCGCATAGCCCAGGCGGCGCTGTCGCCCGCTGTCGCCGACTTTCTGGAATCAACTACGATGACTGAAAAACTGGATTTGAATTTCGAGCAGATTCACATCGGAGAAGATTCGCCGCTGAATGGCGTTCGGCTGAAAGATTCGGGTATTCGCTCTGAACACGAGGCCATGATCGTCGCCATAACTCCGCTTGGCGGCAAGATGGTCTTCAACCCAAATGGCGACCAGATTTTACACGCCGGGGATTTGCTGATTGCCATTGGTCGTCGCTCCGGTCTGATTAAGCTGACCGAAATCGCCAGTCGCCGAAGTCGCTGATTTTAGTAGCTTGAAATGGCCGTCCCTTCGTCTTCATGAATTTCAAAGACGGTCAGGAGTTTTGTGATCATCAACAGGTCTTTGATCTTTTTGGGAGGATTCAGCAGCTTGAGTTTACCGCCGCTGCTTTTGGTCGTGGTCAAACTGGAGACCAATTCTCCGATGCCGGAACTGTCAACGTAACTGACGCCTGAAAGATTAAGGACGATTCTGTTGCGACCGGAATCCAGCAACCTGGTTATGGATTCTCGCAATTGAACACTGCCGTCTCCTATGGTGATCTTGCCGATCAAGTCCAGCAACGTGACATCATCAAAAGCGCGTTCTCTAATTTCTAACTGCATCGTGTTTGTGATCTCCTTCGCCGATCTCCTCAGCCGCAGACGACGCGTGGCGTTTGGACATCGTGACAATCATTCCGCCATCGGGATGGCGCTGATATTCAACCTGATCCATGAAAGTCCTCATGTACAAAATACCGCGCCCAGCCGGGTTCAGCAGATTGTTCGGGTCCAAAGGATCGGGCAGCGTTGAAATATCGAATCCTTCGCCGTGATCGCGCACAGTCACGCGCAAGGCGTCAACGCCAATGGTAAAGCGAATATCAACGGTTTTTTGCGGGTCGTATTTATTACCGTGTTCGACCGCATTAGCCACAGATTCACGCACAGCCATGTTGACCCAGTAAGCAGACTCTTCATCGAAACCGATCATTTGCGTGATGTTATCGGTGAGAGTAGTAACCAGATCAATGAACTCTAGTTGACTGGCAATGGTCAGTTCGACCACGTTTTCGGCTAGCATCATAAGCCGGTGTTCCTTTTTTCAGGCGAATTTTGATCTGTTAAGATGCCCGCGAATTCTCGCTGGGGCACGCGGTCAGGCGCTTTGTTTAAAGCCGCACACTGTGTAACACAGCAAAAAAAGTCATGTCAAGAAAACGACTTTGCAGGATGCCCGTCTCTACGGCAGGTTTACCGGTAAAGTTCCATTGCACTTAAAAATCAAATGTCAGAAAACAAAAATCAGGAAACTACGACTATCCGAATCACCGCCGCCGCATCTTTGCACGGAGATTTCCAATTACCCGGAGACAAATCCATCTCTCACCGCTCGGCCATGTTCGCCTCAATCGGTGAAGGACAGACACGTCTTCGCAACTATTCTTCCGCCCGCGATTGCCAAAGCACTCTGGATTGCATGGAGGCCATGGGCGTTCAAATCAAACGTGAAGCCGAGCAAATTACCATTGATGGAGTCGGCCTGAACGGATTGCGCCAGGCGTCGCACATGTTGGACGCCGGAAACTCCGGCTCTACGATTCGCATGCTGTCTGGGATTCTGGCCGGGCAGAACTTCACCACTGAAATCACCGGCGACGAAAGCATCCAGCGTCGCCCTATGAAACGCATCATTGACCCGCTTCGATTGTTTGGGGCAAAAGTCGAAGCTCGCGACGACAACTTCGCGCCGATCAAAATCAGCGGCGGCAATCTGAAAGCCATCGAATACGTTCCGCCAATGGCCAGCGCCCAGGTCAAATCCTGTGTGTTAATCGCTGGCTTGTTCGCCGATGGCAAAACGACGGTTGTTGAAAAAACTCCGACGCGCAATCACACCGAAGTCATGATGCGCGAAACCGGCGCAGCCATCGAAATCGAATCCACTGAATCAGGCGAACGAATTTCAGTAACCGGCGGGAAGCCGCTCAAAGCCCTGGGCGATTACACAGTGGCCGGAGACTTGTCTTCGGCAGCGTTTTTCATCGTCGCGGCTCTGATTGCCCCTGACGCTGAAATCACGTTACGACACATAGGCGTCAACCCCTCACGCACGGCTTTGATTGACGTTCTGAAACAAATGGGAGGACAGATCAAAGTAGTCAACCAGCGACTGGCTCACGGCGAACCGGTCGCTGATTTCGTGATCCGTTCGTCGCAGCTTCGCGGCAATTTGGAATTGTCCGGCAATGTAATTGCCAACCTGATTGACGAAATTCCGATTCTGACCGTAGCCGCGACTCAGCTGGAAGGCACGCTCACCATACGAGACGCCAACGAGCTTCGCGTCAAAGAGAGCGACCGCATTCGCGCCATCGTGGATAACCTGCGATTGATGGGAATCGAAGTCGAAGAGTTCGACGACGGTTTGCGACTAACGGGCAAACAGATATTGCGAGGCGCTCGCGTGGAATCCCACGGCGACCATCGTATCGCCATGGCCTTTGCCGTCGCCGGTTTGATTGCCACCGGCGAAACTGAAATCTCAGGCGCTGAGGCTGCTTCAGTTTCTCTGCCGGAGTTTTATAACTTGCTGGCCAGATGCGGGGCATCAGTAAGATGACCGTTTAACGAGCCACCGCAACTTCGATCAAAATGGCTTTGAAGCTTTCAAGCCCGGCTTCCAGATTTTCGATGATTTCTTCGGCCAGTTCGTCCGGGTTGGGCAGGCTGTCCAGGTCGGCCAGCGATTTGTCTTTGATCCATGAAATGTCCAGGCTGGTTTTGTCTCGGTTGATGATTTCTTCGTAGCCGAATTTGCGCCAGCGTCCGTCGGGATTGGTTTCGGAGTTGAATGTCTCCTGCCGTTTGTGCCGATTGGCTGGGTTGTAACATTCGATAAAGTCGTGCAGGTCGGCAATTCGCAACGGATTTTTCTTCAGCGTGTGGTGAACGTTCGTGCGGTAATCGTAAAACCAAACCTCTTTCGTCCACGGTGTTTTAGCGGCGGGTTTGTTATCGAAAAAGAGCACGTTCGCTTTAACCCCATGCGCGTAAAAAATCCCCGTCGGCAGCCGCAAAATCGTGTGCAGGTCAGTCGTTTCCAGCAATCGCTTTCTGACCGTTTCGCCTGCGCCGCCTTCAAACAACACATTGTCGGGAACGACGACCGCCGCCTGTCCTGAAGTGTTCAGCATAGTGCGGATGTGCTGCACGAAGTTCAGTTGTTTGTTCGAAGTCGTCGCCCAGAAATCCTGCCGGTTGTAGGTCAAGTCTTCTTTTTCCTGCTCGCCCTGTTCGTTGGTAAAAGTCTGGCTGCTCTTTTTGCCGAAGGGCGGATTGGCCAGCACGTAATCGAAGCGTTTACCATCATCGGCAATCAATGCATCCGCCGGAGAGATGAAATTTTCGCTGTCAATGTCGCCGATGTTGTGCAGAAACAGATTCATCAACGCCAGCCGCCGCGTCCCGGCGACAATCTCGTTGCCGTAAAACGTCTTGTATTTCAGAAACTGGTTTTGCTCTTTGTCCAGCTTGTGATGCGCCACCAGAAAGTCATACGCGCCCAGAAAGAATCCGCCTGTGCCGCAGGCCGGATCGGCGATGGTTTTCATCGGCTGCGGGCGCACGCATTCCAC
>JAGNMH010000322.1 GCA_017991275.1 Acidobacteriota bacterium | reverse complement strand
ATACCTGATTGGCCGGGAAGTCTTTGACCGCGGCAACTCTTATAACCCGGCAACCGATCCAATTGTCCGCGTTGGCGCTCACGGAGTTAGAGAGAAGCTTGAACGTTACTATCAGAAAGAGGGGGCAGGCGACGAAATTCAAATTGAAATCCCGATTGGTAGCTATGAACCCTCGTTCGTCAGGGTCGCGCCGCAATCTTTTAGCCTCAACAGTGTCGAAACTGCTGAAGCTGCGCCATCACCCAAAACCACGACTTCAACCGGCGCGCTGCAATCACCGTCCAAACCCAATTGGGTTTATTTGGGGACAGGAGTCTCGCTGCTTATCATCGCCACACTTCTCTACTTAAACTTCGATTTGCGACGACAGATTTCCAAACCAGCCGAAGAAAAGAACCAGGAGTTGGAACTTTACAAACCGGTATGGCAGCCGTTTTTGGAAAGCACTGACCCCACACTGTCCGTGTTGAGCAATCCGCCTGTCTTCCGTTTTCTGAACTCCGCAGACCCAAACCAACTGATAAAAAAATCCATCCCGGTTTCGTCTGCGGAATTAGCCACCATCTATGAAGCGTTGCCGAACAAATCAATCATTGGAATTATCAGCAACCCGCGCCTGACGTTGACAACCGATACTTATACTGGAATAGGAGAGGCCGTGGGTATTTACCGCATCACAACCCTATTCCGAACCCTTGAGAAAACATTGACGCTCAAGCAAAGTCGCACAGTCAGCGCCGAAGACTTGAAAAATAAAAATGTTGTTGCACTCGGCAGCGTGTGGGTCAACAACTGGTCGAGCAAACTGCCAGTCAAAGAAGGGTTCGTCTATACCAATCAAGTGGCACTTCGTAATCTGAACCCAAAACCCGGCGAACAAAACGAATATAGCGCCAGCTTCGATCCTCAAACCGGCAAACTGACCGAAGATTATGCGCTGATCACAGTCGCCCCAAACATTTCCATTCGAAACGTTGTCATGGTGCTTGCTGGTTTGCACAGCGAAGGCACGGCGGCGGCCGCTGAATACATAACGGGCAAACAGTTTCTGTCAGAGCTAAATCAGCGATTGGCGGAAGTCGGCAATGGTGCTCCTCCCAAATACTTCCAGGCGCTGTTGAAAGTTGGGGTAGACAATGGAATCCCCACCACAATCGCTCTGGTCACTGTTCACGAAATCCACGCGCAATGACCATCCTTATTCGGTCTTCTTCAATTCCAGTTTGGCTACGGTTTCGCGGTGGACTTCGTCCGGCCCGTCAGCCAACCGCAAAGTCCGCTGATGCGCCCATCCGTTGGCAAGCATGAAATCCTGACTGACGCCGCCGCCGCCATGAGCCTGCAAAGCGCGGTCAATCACTCGCAAAGCCATGTTCGGCGCAACCACCTTAATCATCGCAATTTCTGCGCGGGCGGCTTTGTTGCCGACCGTGTCCATCATATAAGCAGCCTTCAACGTCAGCAGCCTGGCTTGTTCAATCTCTATACGCGAATTGGCAATATCGGCTCGAATAGTTCCCTGCTCGGCGATGGTTTTGCCAAAAGCCACGCGATGTTTGACCCGCTGGCACATTGCTTCCAGAGCGCGCTCGGCCAGACCAATCGAACGCATGCAGTGGTGAATCCGCCCTGGCCCCAAACGCCCCTGAGCAATTTCAAAGCCTCGGCCCTCGCCCAGCAGAATGTTTGAAGCTGGCACTCGAACGTTTTCAAACAGGACTTCGGCGTGTCCGTGAGGAGCATCGTCATAGCCAAAAACATTCAGCATTCGCAAAACTTTGACGCCCGGAGCATCCATCGGAACAAGAATCATGGATTGCTGTTTGTGAGTCGGCGCGCTGGTGTCGGTCTTGCCCATGAAGATCGCAATTTTGCATCTTGGGTCGCCAGCGCCTGAAGTCCACCATTTGCGACCGTTGATAACATACTCGTCGCCTTCGCGTTTGATGCTGGATTGAATGTTGGTGGCGTCAGAGGAAGCCACTTCAGGTTCGGTCATCGCAAAGCACGAACGAATCTCGCCATCCAGCAAAGGCCGCAACCATTGTTTTTGCTGCTCTTCGGTTCCGTAACGCGAGATGACTTCCATGTTGCCAGTGTCAGGCGCGGAGCAATTGAACACCTCAGCCGACCACGGAGCGCGCCCCATAATTTCGCACAGCGGGGCGTATTCCAGATTTGTCAGCCCAGCGCCGTGCGAGCTTTCAGGCAAAAACAAATTCCACAAACCTTCGGCTTTGGCTTTCGGCTTTAAGTCTTCGATGATTTGAATGACCTTCCAGCGCTCGCCTGTATGGTTCTGTTCGTAGTAAGTCGCTTCGTTCGGATAGATGTACTCGTCCATAAAGGCCGAGAGTTTCTGTTGCAGGTATTTGACCTTATCGGAGTATTCAAAATTCATTGCAGGTGCTCCTTTGGATAAAAGTTATAAAACTGCTTCGATCAATTGCGGCCCGTCTTCTGTCAGAGCGCGGCTCAATTCCTTCGCCAGCGCTTCCGCCGATTCGACTCTGACTGCCGGCACACCCAAGCCTTTCGACAAACTAACCCAATCAATCGGCGGATTGTTCAAACCAATCAGGCTTTTGGCCAGCGGGCTGAATTCCTTCACTCCTGCGCGCATCAACTCGATTCCCAGAATGCGATAGCTGTTGTTGTTCAGCACAATCGTTTTGACGTTCAAACCTTCGCGCGCCTGAGTCCACAAAGCTTGCAGCGTGTACATTCCACTGCCGTCAGATTGCAGATTGATGACCGTTCGGTCTGGGCAGGCGATGGCGGCTCCGGTCGAGCAAGGAAATCCCAAACCGATGGCTCCGCCCGGCTGATACAAACTTGTGTGCGGTCGCGCCGATTGAGCCAGCTTGGTAAACGGCCCCATGCTGGTGTTGCTTTCATCCATCACGATGCAGTTTTCCGGCAACAGCGCAGCGACGACCGCCGACAATGTTTCCGGCGTCAGTTTTCCGGTCGGCAATGGCGGAAGCTGCAACTCTGAATTTGTCGTAACTTCACTTGGCGCGTTCAACTCATCGGCCAAAGCTTCCAAAGCCGATTCGACATCTTCAACCGGAGTCGCCATCGTGACTGTAGTTTGCTCCGGCGAAATGAAATAACTCGGCACTCCCGGATAGCCGAAGAATGAAACAGGCGAAAGCGCTCCAGCCAACACAATGGACTTGTACGGAGCCAGCGCAGCAATCGCCATTTCGGGAAAATATGGTAACCGTTCGATGATAGGAGTTCCGACGCCCCGTTCCCAACGCGCCGGAAAACTTTCGCAGATCAGCTTGCAGCCGGTCGAGGCAGAAATTCGCGCCACGGCTTTCAAGCCGCGTTCGCGCAAAGCGTAAGCGCCAAGAAATAAAGCAGCCGATTCTCCGCGCAAAGTTTCCGCTGCCAGCTTGACCGCTTCGTCGCTGACGGCAGATGGTTCTGAAATTGAATTGACCGGAACCGCCCCACTTGCCGCCTCCAACTGTGCATCGTGAGGAACAATCAGCGTAGCGATGCTGCCTGGTTTGATTGAAGCTACGGTAACGGCCTCCGCGGCATCGCCCGCGATTTCTCCGGCGGAATTGCTGCGACGAACCCAACTTGAAACCGGATTGGCGAGCGAAACAATGTCGCTGGTCAGCGGAGCATCAGCGGGCAAATGCCACGTCGCGTGATCGCCGATCAGGTTCACAATCGGCGAACGCGCACGCTTGGCGTCGTGCAAATAAGCTATGCCGTTGGCAAAACCCGGCCCTAAATGCAGCAAGGTCAACCCAGGCTTGCCGGTCATTCGCGCGTAACCGTCGGCGGCTCCGGTTGCCACGCCTTCAAACAGACACAGCACGGCGCGCATTCCCGGCACAGAATCCAACGCTTGCACCATCGGCATTTCCGTCGTTCCGGGATTGGCGAAGCAAACATTTACGCCAGCGCCGACCAAAGTACTGATTAAGCTTTCTGCCCCGTTCATAAATTTTGGAGTGCTGCGGCTTGGCGCAGCTTTGCGTTCGCGTCAGATTATTTTCGGATTACTCGCGATGTGCGATTGATGAAAGAAAAGCGGTGTCGAGCCACCGCACTCCATAAACGGCTCACTTCTTTGCCGCGCTCTCGCCTTCGACAACCTTGATGTACTGGTTGATCGGCAGATTGGTCAGCTTGTCCACTTTGCCGCTGGGCCATTTGATTTCCAGGCTGTCCAGCTTTTCGGCTTTACCCAGCCCCAGAACTTCGCGTGGGTCGTGCGAAGCCAGATAGCTGCCGCCGCTGGTTTTCAATCGAGAGCGTTTCACCCCGCCAGCCGTCCAGGTGATGATCGCGCCGACTGCTCCGGGATTGCTGCCTTTGCCCGCAACCAGATTCAGCCCTATCCAGTTGTTGCCGCTGCCGCCTTGATTGCGAATTAGCACAGGAGCTTCGCCATTGTTGATGACCAGAAAATCAATCAAGCCGTCGTTGTCGAAATCTCCAAACGAAGCGCCGCGCGCGGGAAAATCTTTTTTGAAAACTTCACCTGATTGCGCGCTGACGTTTTTGAATTTGCCGTTGATGTTTTCAAACAAAACCAGAGGTTCTTTGTACTTCACGCGCGAAGCCTGAGTTTCGACCATGTCGTCCGGGTGACCGTTGGCCAGAAACAGATCAGGGTCGCCGTCGTTATCGAAATCGAAAAACTTCAATCCCCAGCCGCTCAACAGTCGAGTCGCCTGCCCAATCTCCCCGGCTTGATCGGTAAAGGTCAGGTCTTTTTCGTTGTGGTAAAGACTGAACAACTCCTGGTCAATATTGGCGACGAATAAATCCTGCCAGCCGTCGCCGTCGAAATCCGCTGCGTCAACTCCCATCCCCGAACGCGGACTGCCAGCGTCGCTGTAACCTACACCTGAAGCCAGGCCGATTTCTTCAAACTTGCCGCCGCCTTTGTTGACGAACAAATGATTAGCGACCGTGTCGTTGGCGACGAATAAATCCATCAAACCGTCTTTGTTCAGGTCAGTGGCAATCGCTCCGAACGATTTGCCCAACGCGCTGGCTATGCCTGAAGCCTTGCTGACATCGCTGAATTTGCCGTTACCGTCGTTATGGAACAAAAAGCTTGGGCGAGGTTTGAACACTCGCGGGATGCAGTAATACCGGCGGCCTTGCTTGTTGTCTCCGCAAAAAATGCTTCCGGCTGCGCTGTATTGAACAAAGCTGGAAGCGAACAGGTCAAGACGTCCATCATTGTCGTAATCGAACCACGTCGCACAGGTTGACCAGTTCGGAGCGCCGACTCCGGCGGCGTCAGTGACGTCGGCGAACGTTCCGTTGCCGTTGTTTTTGAACAGCACGTTCTTTCCGTAATTGGTGACGTACAAATCCTGCCAGCCATCGCCGTCAAAATCCGCCGCTGCGGCTCCCATTCCGAACTGTCCCATCTTGCCGCAACCGACTCCGGCTTTTTCGGTGACGTCAGTGAACGTGCCGTCGTGGTTGTTTCGGTAAAGCGCGTTGCGGATTGGAGTTTTCGGCGAATAAAAATCCGACGGCCCACTGTTGACCAGATACACATCCATCCAGCCATCGTTGTCGAAGTCGAAAAACAATCCGCCACCGCCACATGTTTCCGGCAAATGACGAGCGTCCGAACGTCCATTGTCGTGCGTCCAGACGATACCGCTTTTTGACGAGGGGACTTCAGCAAAAGTCGTTGGCTTGGCAGACGATTGCGGCTCCGACGAATGAATCATCGAAACCGCAACAATCATCAACACTGCAAAAAGTAATCTGACGATCACTGTTACCTCTTACTTGACGGGTGAATAATCAGTCGCGCCCAAAATCACGGATTCGACTTTGTCGGTCAGCTTGCCGTTCTTTTCGCTTTCGGTGCGAGCTTTTTGCCATTCAGGATCAGCGCCGAACGCTTTCCAGGCGGCGTCGCGGGCTGCGCGGTTGGGGTAGGCCATCAAATACACCAGAGTGTTTTCCGAACCTTTTTCCTTGTCGGTCGGTCCCCAGAATCCAACAACTTCCATGCCGTGTTTTTTGAAAAGCGCGATGGTGTGATCGCGGAAGCGTTTGTGCAGGTCTTCCAGTTTGCCCGTCGCAGCGTAATACGTGCGAAGTTCGTAGCACTTGCCGTCTTTAACCAGCGAAGGACTTGGCGCGATGGTTGGCGCTGCCGGTGCCGTTTGCGCCGAAGCAACGATCGAAGCAAAAGCAAGAACTGCGACGATAAATGTAAGTTTGAATAATTTGTTCACGTCGGGAACTCTCCATTGAAAAGGCCTTGGGTTCAGTCTTCAGGCTGCCGCAGGCTAAAGCCTGAATTCCAGGCGACGGCAGCGGCCTAAAGTCTTGACTCCAGGCAGGTTTTATTTCGGCGCCATACGGATTGCGCCATCCAGGCGAATGACTTCGCCGTTGAGCATTTCATTTTCGATGATGTGTTTGGCCAGCGCGGCGTATTCAGCCGGATTGCCCAAACGTGGTGGGAAAGGAACTTGAGCGCCTAACGAAGCTTTGACA
>JAGNMH010000321.1 GCA_017991275.1 Acidobacteriota bacterium | reverse complement strand
GCCGTAAACCGTGATCGCCCGCCCGCCGGTCAGTTCGTGCATATCAAGACGATGACGCGCACCATTGAAACTCAACTCTATGCCGCGATGGACCATCCCCTGCCGTCGCATCCGTTCACCCAGACCGGCTTCGTTAAGAGTGTCCACTGTTCCTTGTTCCAGCACGCCTGCGCGCACACGGCTTTCAATGTATTCGCGGCTGCGAGCTTCAATGACGATGGATTCTATGCCTTGTTGATGCAGCAGATGCGCCAGGAGTAATCCCGCGGGGCCTGCACCGACAATGCCAACTTGGGTTCGCATAAGATTCTTCCGCAATGTCCACAGCTGCGATTTTTTTCAATCAGCTTTGACCTTGATGACGAAATACGTGAATTTTTTGCCGTTCTCAACGATCAGTTGATGCGGCATTTTGTGCGGAATATGAATCACATCTCCCTGCACAAGCGTCTTCCTCTCGCCGCCTTTGATTGAATCGCCGCGTGTCTCGCGCGAATCTTCCAGCTTCTTGGGATTGACGACTTCGCCGCCGATCACCAACACGGCAGAGCCGGATTCGACAATGAAGTAATCATCCATGTGGTCATGGACTTCGGGAATGCCCGGCGCTTCACGGTGACTTAGCGAAACATTGCTGGAGCCATAATCGGCCAGCTTGACGCTGGAGGTTTTATTCGGCCCGCTTACCTCTTTTTGCAATCGCGGTTCGTATCCCCGCAGTTCACTGGCCGTCCAATGCGCAAAGCCTGACAACTGGGCGGCAGGCATTTTTGTAACCGCAACCGTTGCAATAATCAGCAATAAAATCAGCAGTGAAATCAGTTTTTTCATGGGTCTCCTTGTTAGTCAAAAATTAAGCAGGTAAATGGATTGAGCCACACAATCCACCTCATCCGTGTATATCAACTCGCGGATTCAGTTACGTCACCGCATAAAAATCCAGCAATACAGCAGTCCGAGTTCGCACGCCGGAGCAAACCGCAATTAGACGATTCAACCAATCGTAACGTTTGTCGCCCGTCTCAAACGTCGGCACAGCTCGAAAATAATACTTTGCCGGATCAACTTCTTCGCCACGTGCGATTGCCGCCAGAACTTCCGGCGGACCGTGACGCACACCGATATTTTTGACATAAACCAGCGCGCCGTCTTCAGTGCGTATCGTATACCGAGCTTCCAGCAAGGCTGTTCCATCGGCTGCCACAACTTGCCAGTCCGCGCCTCCCGGAATGATTTCGCCTCGCAACCGTTGGCCTTCCACGCGACCTCCGGTAATCGGAATGATGCGGCGTTCGCCGGTCAGCGCTTTACCGACGGCCAGCGCAGGCGCAATCGTGACGTTCAGATGCGCCAGCAATTCCAGGCGCGGAGTAACCGGTTTTAGCTCCATTCTGCTTTTCTCCAATCAGATGCGTATGACATCCGTCGCCATCGAATCTTCATACAAACGCTCTACAATTTCGGCACGACACTCAAGCACAGCGCGTTGATTGACGTACCCCTTGTCGGTAATTTCGCCCGCGTCAATCGAAGCCGACCCTTCTAAAAACATCGCGCGTGCGGCGTAAGTCGAACTGCCGCCGCCTTCCGATTTCAATCGTTGCATTCCTTCGCGCACACAATCACGGACACGCTCATCTGCCAGCAATGCCGACAAAGACACGTCTTCGCCCAGATCGGGACACAAGTTGCGACAACCCGCCAGGCTGGGAAAGATCAAGAAGCCAATTTCACTCCGGTCATGGCCGGTTACAACAACATCCTGCGCAACCGGAGCCAGCGCCGAAATCGCGCGAACTCGCAAAGCTCCGGTGTGAACCCAGGTTCCGCTGGTCAGTTTGAACTCTTCGGCTACGCGCCCGACAAATTCGATGCCCTGAGCCGGCTCCTCTGGATCAACCAGTCGCGCGGCATCGCCCATTTTATAAAAGCCTTCATCATCAAAAGCGGCGACGGTCAGGTCGTCGCGCTTCCAATAACCCGGAGTAACGTTCGGCCCCTTCGCTCGCAGTTCATATTTGCCGCCGTCTCCAACGGGAACCATTTTCAGTTCAACGCCTGGAACCGGCAGCCCAAGCACGCCCGTATGCGAGGTTTCAAAGTGAACAAGTGTCAGTCCCGGAGCGGTTTCAGTCGAGCCATAACCCGAAGTCAGATAAACGCGCCTTCCCAATTCGGCAACAGCCACACGGTTCAGCCGTTCCCATAAGCTGGCAGGCAAGGCTGCGCCACCATAAAGCATCACTTTCAACCGAGCGAAAAAGTTGCGCCGCAATTCGACATCGTTTTCCAGAAAAGGCAGCAATGCTTCGTAACCGCGCGGCACGTTGTAATAAACCGTCGGCGAGATTTCGCGCAGGTTGCGAACTGTCGCTTCAATCAGCCCCGGCAACGGGCGACCTTCGTCAATGTAATAAGACCCGCCGTGAACCAGCGCCGTTCCGAAGTTGTTATTCCCAGCCATTGTGTGGTTCCACGGCAGCCAATCCACCAACACCAACGGCGATTCACTTAACAGCGGCCACGCTTGCGCATGCGCTTGCTGATTGGAGCAAAGCATTCGTTGCGTATTGATGACGGCTTTAGGTTCGCCAGTCGAACCTGAAGTCAACAAAAACTTGGCAATCGTGTCGGGAGTAATCGCCGCAAATGCCCGGTCAACCGCCTTTGCATCTTCACGTTCCAGCAAGGAGGCGAAGCTTTCAGCCGGACGCGCCAGCCTGTCGCCGTTACGCTCCACCACCAACTCAAAATCAAACTCGCCAAGCGCCTCAATCGCCGAGGCATACCGGCAGCCGTCATCAGCGAAAACCAGCCCAGGTTTAAGCAACGAAAAGACAGACTTGAGTTTGTTGAAATCTTGCGACATCAACGAATATGAAGCCGAAACAGGCACGACCGTGATGCCTGCGTGCATTGCCGCCAAAGCCAGAAGCCCATGTTCAATCGAATTTTCCGAAAGGATCGCCACTGGCCGCGAAGCGGAAAGATCACGCTCTAAAAGCGCCGTCGCAATGGCTCGCACTTGTTCGAGCGTATTTGAGTAGGTCAGCGAGCGCCAGGAATCACCTTCACGTTGAGCCAGATAAACCTGATCCGAACGCTGTTTCGCCCAACGCTCCAGATGCTCACCCAGGCAGCGAGCATAAGCCCCAAGCGCTTCCGGCGACCGTAACAACAAAGTGCCATCGTTGCGCCGTTCAAGTTCGACTTTGGCGGGAAGGAAATCGACCGGCACGAACTCAGCTTGTGTTTCGTTCTTCATAGGCTCACGTGCCGTTCATTTTCCTTTTTCCATTTTCCAATTGTCATTTTTCATTTGTCATTAGGACGGCGATGACTCAATCAATCACCAATGACAAATCTCAAATGGAAAATGGAAAATGCTTCAACCCCACACTTCTTTCGCCGTTTCAGTCACCAACCGCAGCTTTGCTTCCTGATCCGCCTCCGTCAGCAGATTGCCTTCCAGCGTAGAAGCGAAACCGCACTGCGGGCTAAGCGCCAATCTATCGTGAGAAATAAATTGCGCGGCTTCAGTGATGCGACGCTTCAATTCGTCTTTGCTTTCAAGCTCTGGCTTTTTAGAACTGACCAGCCCCAGCACCACGACACGGTCTTCAGGCACTTCAGCCAGCGGATCGAAACCGCCGGAACGCGCATCGTCAAATTCCAGCAGGAAGCGGTTAAATGTCGTTTTTTGGAAAACCTTTGTTATCGGAGCGTAATCGCCCTGCGCGTAAAACTTGCTCTGATTGTTGCCTCGGCACAGATGCAAGCCAAACGTAATACCAGGATGATTCCCAACAATGGCGTTATCCATCTCGATCGAAAGATCAAGCAACCGGTCTGGGTCGTTGCCCCGTTGGCGATAACCTTCGCGCAAATCAGGATCAAGCAGCGCAGTGTATTGCGGCGAATCAATCTGGATGTAGCTGCAACCCAGGCGAATCAGCTCTTCAATTTCGCCGCGCAAAATGTCCACCAAATCCGCAAGATAAGCGTCAACCGTGGCGTAAGCGCCCTTCGATTTTTCAGCATCGTAATAGGCTGCGGCCTGTTGCGCGCTGACCAGCGTAACCTTGGCGGGAGCCTTGGCGATGGCTCGCATATAAGTGAACTCTTCGGCGCACATATGCCGTTTGCGTTGTAACGTTGAAACTACGACCGGGCGCTGCAACACCAGTTCCTCGCCGGTTTCATCCCGGAACGGAATCGCCCACCCGCCGTATTTGTCATAACCTTCGACGGCGTCAATCAAGTGGCCGTAAAACGCATAACGACGCATTTCGCCGTCGGTGACAACTTCGATTCCGGCACGCTGCTGCAACTCGACGGCTTCAGTGACGGCTCGGTCTTCGATTTGTTTGAAGGCGGCGTCTGAAAGCTCGCCAGCTTCGTACTGAGCGCGCGCGTCTTTCAAATAAGCCGGGCGCAATAGGCTTCCTACTACATCGCTTTTATACATTTATGATTCCTTGGTTCTTGGTTTCGTATCATCAGACTGCGTTAAACAGCGCAATCACTTCAGGTGGGATAATCTGAGCTTTTATGCGTTCTGGCTTTTCCGGGTCCCAGATCGTCCAAACGCGGGTTTCAAAGCCTTCCACGCTTAACGTATCGCCACGGAACAATTGATGGCGCACATCGAAACTGCTGCGCCGGAATTCCGTAATCGTGGTTTCAATACGAACTTCATCTCCGAATTTAGACGGCACAATAAACCTTGCCCGCGTATCCACCATTGGCATCCCAGCGATTCCGAAATCGGGGAACAGTTTGTGAATCGGCAATCCGGCAGCAGCAAACAGCGCCGCCGTCGCCGCGTCAAACCACGCAAAATAACGCGGGTAAAAGACAATGCCTGCCGGGTCGCAATCGCCCCATTTAATCAGTTTAGTTTGAGTGTTAGTGAGCATTGTTAAGGAGTTAAAACATCGTATTGTTATTAGCCGATGTTTCTGGAATCACCTGCAAGACATCCCAATGTTCGACAATTCTGCCGTTTTCATCCAGGCGAAAAATATCAATTCCCGCCCAATTGCTATCCCCAGGCCATTCCTGAAAACAATGCAGGACAACGTGGTTCCCTTCGGCAAACACACGTTTGAAATGCACTCGTTTACCCGGATATTCATTCGCCATCTTCGTGAAGTATTCAATAAACTCTTGCTTGCCGTCGGCAACCGCCGGGTTGTGTTGGACATACACATCCCCGGCATACTTTTCGATGGCTTCGTCAGGTTTGCATTGATTGAACATCAGATCATAGAAAGCCATCACATTTTGTTTGTTCCGTTCCAGTTTGTCGGTCATCGGCTTCACTTCCTTACTTTCGCTTTCACACAAGAGAAATTCTCCGCCTTATTGACGTCGCCGCTGCCTTTGTATTTTGCGACTTCCGGATAAGCGCAATGCGGTCGAGTCATAACTGTTGCACCGTTCACAACGCGCGAAGCATTCAGCACGCCGGGCGCAACGCCTTTTTCAACCCACTCAACCAGCGGTGTGAACCAGTCGGCACGGTCACACCCCACGCCGCCAGCGCAATGAAACATGCCTGGAATCATGTAGAGCTTGTAAAACTCTTTGGTCTGCTCTTCGCCCAGCTTTTTGAGCACCGATTCGTAGTAATCAACAGAAACCTGCGGATTGACCAGGGCGTCAGCCCAGCCGTGATAGTGAATGATTTTGCCCTTGCGTTTTTTAAGTTTGGACAGGTCAGGGTCAGTTGCGTCAATCATCTTTGAAATCGCCGCGAGCTTCGCCGGGTCAGCGTCGAAGTTGAATGATTTGTAACCCCAATCGGCTCCCATTGGCGGCCTGACCATAAATCGCATAAACGTTTCGCCAAAAGCCAACCCCGCGCCAGGCTCACCGCCGATGCTGCCAATCCAGGCGCTGCGACCTCCGGGCGGAGCAATCTCTGCGCCGACAGGCTGCCCCGGATAAAGCAGCTTTCCAGTTGAAGTTCTGACTCCGCCATATACTTTTTTCAGCCCGGCAATCTGCCCGGTTGTAAAGCAATCCTTCGCGTCAACATCGCCTGCGCATTTCGGCAAATCAATTGCCGGATCAAAACTGCAACTGCGCGGGTCGGCGATCAATCCGTCTTTCACTCCGTCAACCCCATCGCATTTTTTATAAATGGCATCTGCCAGCAGCGGCAGCTTTTCAACCGCAATGCGTCCTGGCTCGCTTGTCACCGCTTGCGCATTCCAGATGCCGCGCAACTGTTCATGAGAAATCTTCAGCACCGGAGCGCCAATAACATAACCATCGAAGTCTTCGGGGTAGCGCTGGGCTTCCATCAACCCCTGCCGTCCGCCGGTTGAACAACCGACCCAGTAAGAATACTTCGGCGCGTTGCCGTAATAAGCGTTGATGATTTGCTTTGCCAGCACGGCGGTGTTGTGGACGGCCAGATAGGCGTAATCCAGCACCTTGCGGTCGGCATTAGGATTATTCGGCCCTGGGTTGGCAAAAGTCGCCAAAGGTTCTTTCGTCGCGTCGTGGCCTGTGTCGGTCGAAGCCGTCGCATA
>JAGNMH010000320.1 GCA_017991275.1 Acidobacteriota bacterium | reverse complement strand
TCGCTGAATTGAACGGCTTTGCAAAAATGCTGGGCGGCCACCAACAGTTGCGCGATGTGTTTGCCAGCCCCGTGCTTTCAACGGAGCGCAAACGCGGCGTGCTTTGGGAACTGCTGACCAGAATGCAGTTGCGACAGACTTCCAGCAATTTTCTGCGAGTGTTGCTGGATAATTCACGGCTGCACGATCTGGATCAAATACTTAAAGTTCTGGCTCGTGAACTGGATGCGCGGACAAACATTGTTTCGGCTGAAGTCACCACGGCGCGCGCAATCAGTCAGCAGGAAGAAGCTATGCTGACCGACAAACTGAAAGCTGCAACCGGTAAACAGGTGCGGCTGCAATTTCGCACAGACCCGACGATCATCGGCGGAGTCGTGACTCGCATTGGCAGTTTGGTTTACGACGGTTCGATCAAAAACCAATTGACGCAGATGAAAAAGCGATTGTTGAACGCTTAGACGAACACCTTTTCGGAGAAAATAATGGCAAACGAAATCAGAGCAGACGAGATAAGCAAAATAATCCGCCAGCAGATCGAAAACTTCGACGCCGGTGTGACCATCGCCGAAGTCGGCACAGTGATTAAAGTAGGTGACGGTATCGCCGAAATTCACGGCCTGGAAAAGGTGATGGCCGGCGAATTGTTGGAATTTGAAAAAGGCGCAGCCGGATTGGCGCTGAACCTGGAAGAAGACAAAGTCGGCGCGGTCATGTTAGGCGATTTTCTGGACATCAAAGAAGGTGACATCGTCAAACGCACCAAGCGTATTATCGAAGTCCCCGCGGGTGACGCGATGCTTGGCCGCGTGGTCAACGCGCTGGGTCAACCAGCCGACGGCAAAGGCCCAATTGCCACAAACGACTTTATGCCGATTGAGCGCATCGCGCCCGGCATTGTTGACCGCCAGCCGGTGAAAGAACCGATGCAGACTGGTTTGAAATCTGTTGACGGAATGGTTCCCATTGGACGTGGCCAGCGCGAGTTGATCATTGGCGACCGCCAGACCGGCAAAACCGCTGTCGCCCTGGATGCGATCATCAATCAGCGCGGCAAAGACGTGATTTGCGTTTACGTGGCCATCGGCCAGAAAGCTTCGACGGTTGCTCAGGTGCAGGCCACGCTGGAACGTTTCGACGCGATGAGCTACACGATCATTGTTGCGTCTTCGGCTTCGGAACCGGCGGCAATGCAATACCTTGCGCCGTATTCCGGTTGCGCCATCGGCGAATACTTCATGGATCGCGGCAAAGCAGTGCTGTGCATTTACGACGATTTGTCGAAACACGCTGCGGCTTATCGCGAAATCAGTTTGCTGTTGCGACGTCCGCCAGGACGCGAAGCTTACCCGGGCGACGTGTTTTACCTGCACTCACGCTTGCTGGAACGCGCCGCCAAATACAGCGACGCTCGCGGAGGCGGCAGTTTGACGGCGTTGCCTGTAATCGAAACTCAGGCGGGCGACATTTCGGCTTACATTCCGACGAACGTGATTTCGATCACCGACGGCCAGATTTTCCTTGAATCCGATTTGTTCAACGCCGGTATTCGTCCGGCAATTAACGTGGGCAACTCCGTCAGCCGCGTGGGCGGTAACGCTCAAACAAAGGCAATGAAGTCGGTTGCCGGTACGTTGCGACTGGAGTTGGCGCAATACCGCGAACTGGCGGCCTTTGCTCAATTTGGCTCTGATCTGGACGCTGCGACTCAGCGTCAGTTGTCACGTGGCCAGCGACTGACTGAAATCTTGAAACAGCCGCAATACGTGCCGATGGATGTCGAAAAACAAGTCGCAATTATCTGGGCAGCTTCCAACGGTTACGTTGACGATGTTCCGGTCGAAAAGGTGCGTGATTTCGAAGTTGAGTTGGTGAGATTTATGGAAACCGGTGGCACCGCGGCGCTGAGCGCAATGCGAGAAAATCCAAAAGCCGGAATTGACGCCGACATCAAGGCCAAGTTGACGGCAATGCTTGATGAATTCAAACAACGCTATAACGCGCAGGCAAAAGCCGCGAAAGCATAAGGGATAAGAGGCTGAGGACATTATGCCTAGTGTTCAGGATTTAAGACGGCGGGTACGTGCCGTCAAAAATATGCGGCAGATTACCAAAGCCATGAAAATGGTTTCGGCTGCCCGTTTGCGGCGCGCGACTGAGCGCGTGACTGCCGCGCGACCGTACACCAACAAGATGTTGCAGATTTTGGGTGACGCAGCCAGGCGTTCGCCGGATTACCGCGACCCTTTGCTGGTTGGTCATGATCGCGAAAACGAAAGCCGCAAAGAGCGCGTTGTGCTGGCGTTGGTTACTGCCGACAAAGGTTTGTGCGGCGGGTTCAACACCAACCTGACCAAGGCCGCTCAGGAATTCATTCGCCAAAATGCCGACAAAGACGTTGAACTGGTTCTGATTGGCCGCAAAGGTTGTGATTATTTCCGTCGCCGACCTGTCACAATTCGCCGCGAATACGTTGGCATCACCGGAACCGGCAAAGTCAAAGTTACGGATGTTGTCGAAATCGGCCAGGAACTGGTCGCCGATTACAAGTCTGAAGAAAAACCGATTGATCGTGTTTACCTGCTTTACAACGAATTCAAATCGGCGCTTTCACAGCGGCCAGTGGTCGAACAACTGCTGCCGATTGGTCGCGACGAAGTTGAAGCCGGGCAAAGTGAAGTTCTGATTGATTATTTGTACGAACAGCCGCCTCAGGTGATTTACAGCGAGCTGTTGCCAAAGCTGATCGAAAATCAGATTTACCACGCCCTGTTGGAATCTGTGGCTTCGGAACTTGGCGCGCGAATGACCGCGATGGATTCCGCATCGAAGAATGCTTCGGAAGTGATTGATAAACTGACGCTGGTGATGAACCGCGTTCGTCAGGCAAAAATCACCCGCGAAATCATCGAAGTCGTCAGTGGCGCTGAAGCCCAATAAATTTTTGATTTTGGATTCCTGATTCTGAGTTTGAAGAGTTATTTGCAATGAACTTAAGACTCAACGCAAAAAATCCAAAATCCAAAATCCAAAATTCAAAATTGTTTTACTGGCTGCCTCCACTTGTCTGGATGGCAGCCATTTTCTTTTTCTCGACCGATTCATTTTCGGGAGAAAACACAGGCTCGCTGCTTTACGATATTGCCCACCGATTATTTCCCAGCCTGACGCTTGAGCAGTTTCAGCCGATTCACTTTGCAATTCGTAAAACCGCGCACTTCACCGAATACGGATTGCTGGCGTTGATGTTGTTCAGAGCTTTTCGATCCGGGAATCCTGTTCGTTGGCAATGGCGTTGGGCGATTTATTCGTGGTTGGTGATTGCGGCTTATGCGTTGCTGGACGAATACCACCAAACCTTTGTGGCTTCCAGAACGGGCACTATCAATGACAGTTATATTGATACTTTTGGTGGAATAACGGCTTTGCTGGTGTTGTGGCTGATCAGGCGAAAAGGTTGAAGCTGTTAGCTGTCGCTGCGTTCGATGCAGATGGTTTGAACCGGCGAAGTCACTATGCGCTGGCCGCCGGAATAAAATTCTATTCTGAAGCCAATACCCAGCCAGCCCATTTTCAACATACAACCGCCGAAAGTTGAGCCGCTGACAGTGGCCTCAATGGGTTCTTCAAAGTACCGACCGCCCTGCACCAGAGCTTTCCCTGATTCAGGCTCCAGAATGAAAATGTAATAGTTGGTGTTTAGCGTTCTAGCGCAGACAGTGTCGAATGGAGCGAGAGAGCGCAGAACGATTCCTTCAAGCGAAGAGCTTAACTCGGTGAATCCGTCCAGCGAACAATAACGTGGTATTCGATGCACTCCCTACTCCTGTTGTCGAAATCAAACCTGCTTGAAACAACTTTGTGCTTCAACAGCCTTCAGCGGAGGCAATTATTAAAGCCGCCAGTTAAATCGGCGTCAGTTTTACTCCACTCTTCCAGGCCGGTCAAGCAAGTCCCTGTCCCATAAAACCGACATCCGATATGTCTTTGACCGCAACTGATCCAGACCAGAATTTGCCGGGAGTTGCCAGGAGTTGCCAGGAGTTGTTTGGTTGAGAGCTTTTGTGGGGTGAGGACAAAAACTTTATTTGGGCAGCGAAAAGGCCGATTGCTCACTGGGTACAATCGGCCTTTTCGTGCCAAAGAACAAGTTGAAAGGGTAGCAGCGGGGGTAGTTAATACCGGCATCGGACCGCCACATCCTTGCCCAACACCAGCAGATCATGCTGGCACTGATAGAAAACTCACAATGAAAGCATTCTTCCAGCTTTTCTGAAGATTTTTTTCAAACCAGGCAGCCCGGTGTTGGCAATAATGGACTTGTGACTCTAAACTGCGGCATCTTAAAATCTTCCGGCATTCATTCAGAATCAAAACCAAAACGGCTTTCAATCAAACTCGCCAAGCGAATAAGATGCACGGTGTCGAAATGCATGTAGTCCCGCCTTTAGGCGGAAGGGCTTGGTTAGAGGGTCTTTCTGCTTAACAAGATAAACGTCACCGTTCCGCCTAAAGGCGGGACTACGAACTTACCAAAAGGAGCAATCAAAATGAGTTCAAGCCTGCAAGGCAAAGTCGCCATCGTCACAGGCGGAGGCCGCGGCATTGGCAAAGCCATCACTTATCGTCTGGCCGAAGCCGGAGCCAACGTCGTCATAGCCAGCCGTAAACTGGAAAATCTGGAAGCGACGGCAAAAGAGTTTTCATCCCTGCCCGGCAAAATCGCGCCTGTGGTTTGTCACGTTGGACGCGCCGAAGACCTGGTTAATCTGGTTGCCGAAACCGAAAAGCTGTTTGGCCCGGCTGACATTCTGGTCAACAACAGCGCAACAAACATCGGTCAAGGCCCGGCGCTGGATGTCACCGACGATATGTTCGCCAAGATGTTTGAAATCAACGTGCTGTCGTCTTTGCGACTGATTCGGGAAACCGTTCCGAAGATGATCCAGCGCGGCATGGGCGGTTCGATCATCAACATCGCTTCAATTGCAGGGTTGCGCCCGCAAAACGGTGGCTTGCTTTACAGCGGCACAAAAGCTTCGTTGATTATGATGACCCGCAGTTGGGCATTGGAGTTCGGCAAACACAACGTCCGCGTCAACACCATCGCGCCCGGACTGATCGAAACCGATTTCAGCGAATACTTCTGGAAGAACGAAAATTACGTCAAGAAGCTGGAAGCGACCCAACCGATCCCGCGCGTCGGCACGCCTGACGAAGTCGGAGGCATGGCGCTTTATCTGGCTTCAAACGAATCGTCGTTTGTCACGGGTCAGGTCTTTGTCGTTGACGGCGGAGCGACCGCAATCTGATTTCAATCAATTCGCGTCAGATGGAACAAGCTGCCAGCTTGTTCCATCTGATTTATCAGGCTGTTTGGCGGTTAAACCGCTGTCTTGACAACCCGCCGACGCATCGTCAAAAATGCAGCCCGCTTGAACAAGTCATCAAGTTGATTTCAATGACAATACGGGCCGTTAGCTCAGTTGGTAGAGCAGCAGACTCTTAATCTGCGGGTCGGTGGTTCGAGCCCACCACGGCTCATCGTTCAGGAAAAAAGACTTAGCGCGAAAAATGCGTTAAGTCTTTTTTTGTTTCTGATGCCAGGCTTCCACTGCCTGACTGCCACGGCCTGACTTATCGTTTGATTACCGACCTACCTGCAAAACCTTGATTCGGCCACAGCATCGCTGTTAGATTCGCGCCCGGCCTCAAACAAAAGCTTTGTTCAATCCATTCAACGGTTGGTAAGTTTCCGAATGCCAATGACCAAAAAGCCGCCAAGCCAAATCAACGCCAAGCCGAGCGAAGATCGCCGTCCGACGGTGTTTATCAGTTATTGCCGTGAAGACAAGGAGCACGTTGACAGATTGATCGCCGAACTGAATGCCGCCGGTTACGATTGCTGGATAGACAGGAGTTCAATCAAAGGCGGCGAAGAATGGGCAATGGCGATTGCCGACGGAATCATCAAATCCGACGCCCTGATTCCGGTCGTCACGGCTCAATCGCTGTGTCACAGGTGGGTGAAACTAGAAATTTTGTTCGCCCGGAAGTTTCAAAAACCGATCATCCCCTGGGTTTTGGAGGACGTGAATCAGCAGAAAGAATCTTTTCTGCTGACGGATTGTCAGTGGATTACTTTGTTCGATAACGATCCTTCCGTCGCGTTTTCCCGCTTGCTGGAAGCGTTGCCATCCCCAAGTTTGCAAGAAGTGAAAGACGCCAACCCACGCGACGCGCGGCGCAGACTGGAAAAGGTTTATCTGGAGCGGCTTGGATTGGAAGAACTGGTTGCCACCGAAAAGTACACGCCGATGAGCGGCGCTTCGGAGCGCAAAATTCAGCCCGCGGAAATGCGCGCCGTTTTTGAACTGCTGCCGATGAGCAGCAAAGCGCGGCAAGCCGAGCAGGAACGTCGCCGTTTTGAAAATGCAGTCGAAGAAATCCTGAAACTTCGCCGCACCGTCTTGCTGGGCGAACCCGGCGGAGGCAAGACCACGACGATCTGGAAGCTGGCGGCGGAACTGGTCGCCGAAGCTTTGAAAAA
>JAGNMH010000319.1 GCA_017991275.1 Acidobacteriota bacterium | reverse complement strand
GCGACGGAGCGCGCACAGTGACTTGTTCGCCAGCTTCCGGAACCAGCTTCCCGATTGGCGTAACGACGGTGACTTGTTCGGCCAGCGACACCTCCGGCAATTCCGGCAGTTGTTCGTTCACGGTGACGGTCGCTTCGGCCTGCACCATCAGTTGTCCTGGCAACATCACCGTCAACAACAATCCCGGCCAATGCGGAGCGAATGCAACTTACTCGACTCCGACTGCGACTGGATGCGGAACGGTGACTTGCACACCGGCTTCGGGTTCGATGTTTGCGATTGGAACGACGACGATCACTTGCAACACAACCGCCGGGCCAAGCTGTTCGTTCACCGTTACGGTCAACGACAACGAAGCTCCAACGGTATCCTGTCCGGCCAACGTCAACACCGTGACCAACAACACCACTGGCACGTGCGCGGCTTCGGGCGTTAGCCTGGGAACTGCGACGGCGGTTGATAATTGCGGCGGAACTCTGACAGCAACAGGCACACGCAGCGACAGTCAACCACTGAGCGCGGCGTATCCGGTTGGCGTAACCACCATCACCTGGTCGGCGACTGATTCATCAGGGAACACTGGCACTTGCCAGCAAAAGGTGACGGTGACGAATCCCAATCCGGTTGTCAGCATCACTGGCCCGGCCAGCGGCTCGCTCTTCCCGATCAACACGGCGGTGACATTCACGGGCAGTTACACGGACAACACCGGGACGCATTCCGCCAACTGGACGTTCGACAGCACAACCGTGGCGGGAACGGTCAACCAAACGCTGAAAACCGTGACGGCTTCGTATTCCTTCCCCACTCCGGGAGTTTATCTTGTGTCGTTGACGGTCAATGACAACTGCGGAGGCAGCGGTTCGGCCAATGTCGTTGGCGGGCTGGATGCGTTCGTAGTGGTTTACGACCCGGACGGCGGGTTCGTAACTGGCGGCGGCTGGATTGATTCTCCGGCGGGCGCGTATGTTCCTAATCCTTCGCTGACAGGCAAAGCCACTTTTGGATTTGTCTCGAAGTACAAAAAAGGCAGCAGCGTTCCCGATGGCGAAACCGAGTTTCAGCTCAAGGCCGCCAACATGAACTTCAAAAGCACGGTGTATGAATGGCTGGTCGTTTCCGGCGCACGAGCGCAGTTCAAAGGCTCCGGCACGATCAATAACACCGGCGATTACCGCTTCATTCTGACGGCCATTGACGGGCAAATCAGCGGCGGCGGCGGCCAGGACAAACTCCGAATGAAGATTTGGGATAACTCCGGCGGCGGTCTGGTTTACGACAACCTGTTCAACGCGCCGGACAGCAGCAATCCGACCACGGTTTTGGGCGGCGGTAACATAGTCATTCACAAAGGCGGTAATGGTAATAACTACAATTTACCGGCTCCGACATTGTTGCGATCCGTCAGTGATTTCGATGGTGACGGCATCAGCGATATGACTGTCTGGCGAGGTCAAAGCAGCAGTTGGCTGATACTGGAAAGCAGCACAGGCAAGTTGCAAACCGTAAACAGCGGATTGCGGTTGGGCGATTCGCAGAAAGATGTGGCGGTTTCCGGCGATTATGACGGCGATGGCATAACCGACACCGCCATCTTCCGTCGCAGCAATGCCACCTGGCAGATCAAACAAAGCAGTGACGGCAAGACCATCATCAAACAGTGGGGATTGGGATCAGACGAACCTGTCCCCGCCGATTACGATGGTGACGGAATCACTGATCTGGCGGTTTGGCGTGGAGCCGAAGGGTATTGGTATGTTCAGCAAAGTTCGGACGGAGCGACTCGCAAGGAAATGTGGGGTTACAGCTTTGCGCCGTATCTGGACGTACCCGTGCTTGGCGATTTCGATGGGGACAGCAAAGCCGATTTCGCAGTCTTCAGGCGCTCGACCGGAACCTGGTTCATCAAATTCAACTCAACCGGAGCTTATCAGATCAAGGTTTGGGGTTACGCGACCGACATTCCCATATCGGCGGATTTTGACGGCGATGGCAAAGCAGACATCGCCGTATGGAGACCATCAGATGGTTTCTGGTACATCATCCGTAGCAGTAACGACTCAATTCAAATGATCAATCTGGGAGTAGCCGGAGATGTGCCAATGACCGGAGATTACGATGGAGACGGCAAGGCTGATGTAGCCGTCTGGCGTCCTGGCAATAGCAATTGGTTGGCCAGGTTAAGCCGCGACGGCAGTACTTTGACGCGCTCGCTCGGTTCGACTGGCGACACGCCAGTGCCAATCAAATAAACCTGATCGAATAAACTAAAGTAGCGCGAAACGTCCTGCCCGACTTTCGTCAAACGGGACGTTTCGCGCTACAGTTTCTTTTACTGCAAATCAGCCAGCGCCATTTCAAATTCTTGAGCCATTCCGGGATGACCATGTTTTGTAGCCGCGGCAATTCCCTGCTGATAAGCCAGCCGTGCTTCTTCGATTTTGCCCAGCCGATCCAACGCCTGAGCCAGCTTTCCATAAGCATTGCCCTGATCGTCGGCCTGATCCAGGTAGATTTGAAGCTCGGCGGCGGCTTCTTCAAATCGTTCGAGCTTTAACAATTCATTCGCCAGACCGAATCTGACGGGTGAGTTGTTCGGGTCGGCGACAAGCATTTTTTTGAAAACTTCGATTCTTGCTTCGGCCATTTGTATTTTCTCCGGGTTGAATTTTGATTCCGATGGAAGGCCGCGATGATAGGGAGCCAATTCGACAGCGTCAAACTTGCACCTGACACTGGCCGTGCGGCTGGCTTATACTCACGCCCGCATGCGATCACACGAAAATCTAACAGCAATTTACGGCTCGCAAGCCTATGAACTGGAACGATTAATTTCCAAGGCTTCGGCTGAAACCATCATTCGCCAACCAGGTGAAAACCGCTGGTCAATTTTGCAGATCACCTGCCACCTGGCTGACGCCGAACTCCTGGCTTCTGCCCGCATTCGACGAATCATTACCCGGGATCGCGCAGAGTTGCGAGGTTACAAGCAGGAAGTTTGGGCTGACCAGTTGAATTATCAGCAGCGCAGGATCGAAACCGCAGTCGCTCGCTTTGCATTGCTCCGACGCGAAAACACTGAATTGCTTGCCGGTTTGCCGGATTCCGCCTGGATTCAAACCGGGGAGCACGACGAATACGGCGTTCTTTCGCTAAGGCAGTTAATCGAAGATTATCTGGATCACACTGCAAAACATCTGGAGCAGATTCAGAAATTGACCTCACTCAACAATCAATGAAAGGAACAATTATGGCTAAAACACCTGAAAAGTTTGCTGAAGCAAAAGAAGAAAAAATCAAAAAAGAGTCGTCGAAATCAAAAGACAAAAACAGTGGCGTATTGGTTGGGCGTGTTAAAAAAGTTATCAAAAAATCTCGTCGCAAGATGGGCGACGAAAAATTTGAAAAACAGCTTCAGCGCACCATAACCTTCCTTGAGGAATTGCAGCGTCGAATTGCCGAAGCTGGGATTGGCAAAACAGAAAAGAAATCCAAACCTGCGTCTAAAGCTGCAAGCAAAGCGAAAGTCAAAAAGGCTGCCCCAAAAACCAAACCCAAAACCAACGATCAATAATTTCGATGGCGATACTGATTGATTCTTTTCAAAATGGAGCGCGCGGCCCGATTCGTTACTGGCATCGGCGTTGCGGCCATCTTGTTTCGGATAGCTCGATCGAAGAGCTTCACGAATTCGCGGCTGAACTTGGATTGCGCCGCGAATGGTTCCAGATGAAATCCATACCGCATTACGACCTGACCGGCAGAGTTTACGAACTGGCGATCGAACGCGGAGCGATTCTGGTTTCTTCGCGAGAAATCGTCCGCCGAGCCGTCCGGCTGGAAGCAGAAATCACGATAATCCATGCAAGCGTGACAGTGTCCAGTAGCGATTAACCCCAAAATTGACAGTGTTTGAAACCGCGTGCTACCTTGCCCGCTCGTTGCACCACTCAGTTGTTCACAGGAGATTGGCCATTGAATTTCGACTCTCTCTTCACCGTTCCAATAGGCGATTTAATACTTTACTTCGTCGCATTTATCTTTTCGCTTTCAGTTCACGAATCGGCTCACGCCATAACGTCATACTGGTTCGGCGACGACACAGCACAGTTGCAAGGCCGCATCTCGCTTAACCCAATGGTGCATATTGATCCGATTGGCACGCTGGCAATCCCGCTGCTTGGCTTTATAACAGTTGCTTCTGGCTTACCGCCGCTGATTGGCTGGGCCAAGCCTGTGGACGTAAACCCGCTGCGTTGGCGCAACAAGGACTTGGCCAACATTACAGTTTCGGCGGCAGGGCCAATCAGCAATCTAATCCTGGCACTCATTTGTTTTACCGTGCTCAAAGTCATGATGTTGAGCGGCACAGTTGTGCCTGGCTTTGGACAAGGCGGGCGTTTCAATCTAGTCACGCCGCTGATCGAACAATCATCCAGCTTGTTGATGCCGATATGCACATTTCTAAGTGTGATGTTGTTGCTGAATGTGTCGCTGGCGGTTTTCAATCTGATTCCAATCCCACCACTGGACGGCAGCCATGTGTTGGAAACATTGCTGCCGGAAAGCTTTCGCCCGCTTTACGATCAAATAAAGCCATATTCTTTCTTCATCTTGATCGGCTTGCTGTGGCTTGGCGTTTTAAGCTACGTCTTCAACCCAGTGATGATCTTCGTCATAAAGACGCTGTACGGCATCTGGTAAACCGGTTCTGGCAAACTCATGAAAAAACGAATCGTTAGTGGAATGCGCCCGACAGGAAAAATCCATCTGGGCAATTATGAAGGCGCGCTGAAAAACTGGGTCAAGTTGCAGGACGATTACGAAAGCTTTCACTTCGTGGCCGACTGGCATGCTCTGACTTCGGATTACGCCGACACCTCCAAGATCAACGAAAACTCTGTGGTCATGGTGACTGACTGGCTGGCCGCGGGACTTGATCCGAACAAAGCCACCATCTTTGTCCAGTCGCTGGTTCCCGAACACGCCGAGTTGCACATTTACTTTTCGGCTGTGACTCCGTTGGGTTGGTTGGAGCGCGTTCCGACTTACAAAGAACAGCGCGAAAACATCACCGACAAGGATTTAGGAAACTACGCTTTTCTGGGCTATCCGGTGCTGCAAGCGGCTGACATTGCAATGTACAAAGCTCATTACGTGCCGGTCGGACAGGATCAAGTCGCCCACGTCGAACTGACGCGAGAGATCGTTCGTCGCTTCAACAATTTTTACGGTGAAACCTTCCCCGAACCCGAAGCTTTGTTGACCGCTTCGCCCAAGCTGACCGGAACCGACGGGCGCAAAATGTCCAAGAGTTACGGCAACACAATTGAGCTTTCGGATTCGCCGGACGTAATTCAGGCCAAAGTCCGCAAGATGATTACCGACCGGACGCGCGTCAAAAGAGTTGATCCCGGCCATCCTGAAGATTGCGATGTTTGCCAGATGCACCGGATGTTCGTCGCCGCCGAAGTCGCAGACCAGTTCGACGATGATTGCCGCAACGCTCGCATAGGCTGCGTTGACCGCAAAAAGGCTCTGGCTCAGGCAATGATTGATTACCTGTCGCCAATCACTGAGCGAGTGAATTATTACCGCGAACATCAAGACGAAGTCCGCGACATTATTCTGGAAGGTTCCCGCCGCGCACGTGAAGAAGCCGGTCGAGTAATGGGCGAGGTTCGCCGCGCAATGAACATCTCCTGGGAATGAGAAGGAAGCTTTAGACAGGATTTACAAGATTGAACAGGATGGTTTTCTGACAATCCTGTTCAATCCTGTAAATCCTGTCATTCTTCTCCGTACCGTGTTTGGACAAACCATGACTGAAGAACCCAAATTCGGCAGTTTCAATACCGAAGTCGAGTATCGCCGCCGCCCAGGAGTTTATGCCGTGATCTTTGACGAACGCGGCAGATTCGCTTCAGCCAAAGGCTTGAAAGCTTTCTTCCTGCCCGGCGGAGGAATCGAAGACGGCGAATCGCCCGAAGAAGCTCTGACGCGCGAAGTCCGCGAAGAATGCGCCCGCGAAGTCGAAATTGGCAGTTTTTTGGGCAGCGCCGTTCAATACTATTCAGAAAAAGACGGCAGCATTCATTGGGAATTTTACTGCTCTTACTTTGCAGCACAATTCGGAGTGCCGCTGGACAACGAACCTGAGCACGAACTTTTATGGCTGGAGTTGAGCGAAGATGACAAACTGGCTTTCGACGTTCATCGCTGGGGAGTCAGTCAGTATTCGGTGCGGTACGAGGAGCGGTAGCGACCCGATTGTCTCGTGAGTGGCGTATCCCAAAGCCATCAGGTCTGCACTATCGAACACAAACAATGACAGAAGCAAAAAACAAAAAGAAAGCAGCCGTCGCTCTGCTGGACGAAGCGCCGGAGCAGAACGAGGACGCACGAAACGACAGTTATCGCGTCAAGCTGGAAGCCTTTGAAGGGCCGATGGACTTGCTGCTTTACCTGATCAAAAAAGACGAAATCGAAATCAAAGACATTCCGATTGCCAGCATCACCGAACAATACCTGGAATATCTGACCTTGATGCGCGAACTGGATATTTCCATCGCC
>JAGNMH010000318.1 GCA_017991275.1 Acidobacteriota bacterium | reverse complement strand
CGTTGACGGTTGACGGTTCAGGTTCAAACAGAGCAATTGCCGGAGCAGGTGTTTTCTTCATCGTGATTTCAGGTTGGTGAATAATCGGCGGCAGTTGAACGACAACGGGTTCAGGTTGCGGAGTAGAAACAGCGACGGTTGGTTCGGAACGAACCGGCAAGGATTCGGCCAGATCGTGTCTTGCGGCTTCGCCGATGTTCGTCAGCCCCAGGTCGCGGAAATAAAGCAGATGCTCTTTCGCCTGATGAATCAGTTCTCTTAATTCGTCGCGCGAATCCACTTCTGTCACCTCAGCTTTATGATTTCGTCCAGCACACGGTCTGCCAGTTCGCGTTTGCTTTGCAGCGGCAATTCCACGCGCGAACCGTCGCGTTTCAAAATCGTCGCTGCATTGGTTTCGACATCGAATCCGGCGTCGGAGCGCGAAATGTCATTGGCGACGATCAAGTCCAAACCTTTTTCGCGCAGTTTTTTGTCGGCGTAATCAAGCAAGGTTTGAGATTCCGCCGCAAACCCGGCGACGATCCGCCCACTGCGATTCAGGTCAGCGGCAACATTTGCAATGATATCTTCGGTCGGTTCCAGTTCAATGGTGATGTTGGCTCTGCCCTGTTTTTTGATTTTGTGTTCGGCCTGGTTGGCGGGTCGAAAATCGGCTACGGCTGCTGAACCGATGAAAACAGTTGCGGCGGTCAGACGACTCATGACGGCTTCGTACATTTCGCGCGTCGAGCGAACTGCGATGGTTTCGATTCCCGCCGGAGCCGAAAGCTTTGTCGGGCCGGAAATCAAGGTGACCTGTGCTCCGCGATCTCGCGCGGCTTCGGCCAGCGCGTAACCCATCTTGCCCGACGAACGATTGGTGATGAATCGAACCGGATCGAGGTCTTCGACGGTTGGGCCAGCGGTGAGCAGGACGTGTTCGCCGGAGTAATCTTTTGATTGCGGATTGCGGATTGCGGATTGCGGATTGTTCGTGGAAAGAAGCTTGAGTGCTTTGGCAACTATCTCTTCCGGTTCGGCCAAGCGCCCAACACCGATTTCGCCACAGGCCTGGTAGCCGACGCCGGGTTCGACGAAATGAACTCCGCGTTCGCGCAAGGTTTCCAGATTTGCCTGAGTCGCCGGGTGATTCCACATTTCGACGTTCATTGCCGGAGCGATCAAAACCGGATTCGTGTTCGACAGATAAAGCGTCGAAAGAAAATCATCGGCCAGACCGTGAGCGAATTTGGCGATGATGTTGGCGGTGGCTGGAGCGATTAATAACAAATCGCTTTGGCGCGCGGCGGCAATGTGTTCAATCTTCGAATGATCGGGTTGGCTGAACATCCCGCTGAACATCCCGACGATGACGGGCTGACCTGAAAGAGCTTCAAAGGTCAGCGGGCTGATAAATTCCGTCGCGTGTTCAGTCATCACCACGCGCACTTGCGCTCCGGCTTTCTGCAAACCGCGCAGAACTTCGGCGGCCTTGTAAGCACCAATGCAGCCAGTGACGCCGAGCAGGACTTTCATAAGCGAAACTGAAGAAGATGGGGAGATTGGGGGACGGGGAGACTGGGCGATTTCTCTCCATCCCCCAGTCTCCCCAGTCCACTATTTTTCGACGGCCTCAGTGATTTCAAAACCGATCAAACCGCGCTCGACCTCTTCCAGTGCGACGCGAGTCGGTTTGATGCTGTTGGTCATTCTGACGCGAGCCAAAGCGCCTTTCTGAAGTTGTTTGCTTCGTTTGGCGGCAATCAGAATTTTGCGGTATTTGCTGTCAATCACCTGCGGTTCATGTTCGTTTTCAAAGTCTTCCATTTCACGACCTCCATTGTTTGCTAAAAAAGTTATTCGACTGTTTTGACTATTTTCCTGGCCAGTTCACCTGCCAGTTTCTTACTAAGTTCGTTATGACGTTGGCCACGGCAACGTTCGGCCATAATGATGGCGGCCAGTTCGCTTGTCGCTTGATCCAGATCATCGTTGACTATTGCGTAATCGAAATGTTCGTACTGAGCCAGTTCGTCAATCGCATTGCAAAGCCGGGTTTGTATATCTTCTGAAACGTTTGCCCCGCGCGCATCCAAACGGTCGAGCAGAATCTGATATGACGGCGGCAGAATAAAAACTCTTACAGCGTCTGGAAACAATCGCCTGGCCTGTTCAGCGCCCTGCACATCAATTGTCAGAATCACGTCATAAGCTTCGCTGCGGAGTTTTTCAACCAGTCGCCGCGAAGTGCCATAAAAATTGCCGTGAACTTCGGCCCACTCCAAAAAATCACCGCGCTCTATCATTGCACGGAATTCGTCGGGCGAGACGAAATTATAATGCACGCCGTCTTGTTCTCCATTGCGAGGCGCACGGGACGTAAAAGACACAGACGGTCTTATTCGACTGTCGCGTTTCAAAACTTCGCTGACCAGCGTGGTTTTGCCAGCGCCGGAGGGTGCGGAAACAATTATCAGATTGCCGTTCATTCGACGTTATTTGCCTGCTCGCGCAGTTTTTCGACTTCGGTTTTGATTTCAATCGCCGCATCACAAATCGAAAGCTCGGCGGATTTTGATAGTATAGTGTTAGCTTCGCGGTTGGTTTCCTGCAACAGAAAATCCAGCTTTTTGCCGATTTCATTGTCGCCTGATAACAATTCACGAAGCTGGACAAGGTGGCTTTTCAATCGCGTGATTTCTTCGGTAATGTCGCTGCGTTCTGCCAGATAAGCGACTTCCTGAGCCAGCCGTGTTTCGTCAATCGAAGTTTTTTCCAGTAATTCGGTAATGCGTTTTCTCAGTTTTTCACGGTAAGCGTCAACCAAACCTTCAGCGCCGGAAATTATCAACTCGACCTGCTTTTCAATTCTCCGGACGCGAGTCAGCAGTTCTTTTTGAAGCTCGTGACCTTCGACAGCGCGCATTGCCACCAAAGAAGTAAGCGCCTGGGTCAGAGCCTCTTCCACGCCTTGCACTACAGATTCACTTAATCCGCTACCGTTGCTCTGAGCCATCATGACGTTCGGCAGCCGTGCAATTGTGGCCAAATCAGGTTCGCCTGTCAGCCCAAACTCTTCGCGCATGGTTTTCAATGCTTCCAGATAACCGCGAATCAGCGGGCGATTCAACTCATAAGCCGTGTCAGCGGTTTGAGCAAAATTGATCGTTACATCCACGCGGCCACGCGACAACACTGACTGTATCTGTTTTTTCAACGGAATTTCCAGCGACATCAAATCCTGCGGCGCTCGCCAGTGAATGTCCAGATTGCGATTGTTGACCGAACGTAGATCAACCGTCACGGTGAAGTTATCTCCGCTGGCTGTTCCCTGACCATAACCTGTCATACTTTTGAGCATAATTTTCGGCTCGCAGTTCATGGTTCGCAGTTCGCTGTTAAGGTCATCATTAACCCCGAACTGTGAGCTATCAACTGTGAACTTCCTCCTCTTCAGCAAACTGCAATTCATACAGTCGCCGATAAATTCCGTTTTGCGCCAGCAATTGCTGATGCGTGCCCATTTCAGCAATCCGGCCAGCGTCCATAACGACGATACGGTCGGCACGCCGAATGGTTGAAAGTCTGTGCGCGATGACAATAGTCGTTCTACCGGTCATCAAATTGTTGAGCGCCTGTTGCACCAGCATCTCGCTTTCAGTGTCCAGCGCGCTGGTGGCTTCATCCAAAATCAAAATCGGAGCGTCTTTCAAAATCGCTCGCGCAATTGCAATGCGTTGCCGCTGACCACCGGAAAGAATCAAGCCGCGTTCGCCGACAACTGTGTCGTAAGCTTCGGGCAGTTTGGCGATGAATTCGTCGGCCAGCGCAGCTTTTGCCGCAGCCCGAATCGCCACGTCGCTGTCGTTTCGCCCGTAAGCTCCGTAAGCGATATTCGCCCGAACCGTCTCGTTGAACAAGTGAACTTCCTGAGTGACGACGGCAATTTGTCGGCGCAAACCGGCCATTTGCAAATCGCGCACATCGTGACCGTCAACCAAGACCTCTCCCGATGAAGCGTCGTAAAAACGCGGAATCAGATTTGTCAGAGTGCTTTTGCCTGCTCCGCTTTGGCCTACGATGGCGATCATTTCGCCCGCTCGGACTTTGAAAGAAACATCTTCGAGCACAGGCAAATCGAATCCGGCGCCGTAACTGAAACTGACATTGCGGAATTCGATCTCGTGAGAAAACCGATCTAGCGCGACAGCGTTTGGCTTGTCGCGCATTTCCATCTGTTCGTCCATGACCTGGAAGATGCGCGCGGCGGAAGCCAGTCCTTGCTGCAAATCGTGTTGCAACCGGCTCAGTCGCCGAATCGGGTCGTAAGCCTTGAACATCGCCACCAGAAAAGCCGCCAGGCTGCCCAACGACATTTGCCCCAGGCTGATGCTCCGCTGGGCATAAAGCAATAATCCAGCGACAGCGACTATGCCTACGGTTTCCAGCAGAATCGGCGAAAAGAAATATATCCGCATCGCGCGCAACTGGTCGCCCATCTGCTTTCGCGCCGAGCGGCGGAACCGTTCGCTTTCGTAAGCTTCCATTCCGAAAGCTTTAACTACGCGTTGAGAAGAAATCGCCTCCTGCGCCGTGTCCAGCATTTCAGCGCCGCTTTCCTGCCGCGAAGTCACATACTTGCGAAGTTTGCGGTTGAAGGTCGTGGTCAGAAAAGCCACCGGCGGAGCCAGCAAAATAATCACTCCTGCCAGTCGCCAGTTCGCTCCGAACAGCACGGCCAGATAAACCACCAGGCTGACGGATTCGCGCAGCAAATCGCGCAAGGTGTCTGACACGGCGCGCTCGACCTGGGCGGCATCGCTCATCAAATGAGCTGTCAATTCGTTGGTTGGGCGTTTGGCAAAGAACGAGGCCGCCTGGCGAATGATGTGATCGTAAAGCGAAGACCGAACATCGGCGATGACGTTCTGGCCAATGTAGCTCATCGAATAGGACGAAAAGTATTCGGCAACGCCTTTTGCCAGAGTCAGACCAACCAGCAGCATTGCCACTTTATCCAGAGTCAGAGCGCCCAGCCAGGGCAAAATGCGACCAATGACAGGAATCGCGTGCGGAATTTGTTCTGCACACTCACACTTGGGGGCCAGGGAATCAAAGATCGGTTGCATCAGCAGAACCGTTCCGCCTTCAAATAAGCCGGTGGCGATCATCAAAACAATTGAAATTGCGAAGATGACCCGGTAAGGCCGAAGGTAACGAAGCAGTCTGGCAAATTCGGTCATTATGATTTTGGGCTGGTTCCTGCGCTTCAGTGCGCGTTTTGACTCGTCCCTGAAAGGCGCGGATTATAGAGAAACAGCTTCAAGCTGGCAATTCGAGTCTGAGTGCAAGGATTGAAATGGAGCAACTGATCGAAAACGAGGACTTTTATTGGGAAGGCGGATTTATGGTCTTCACCGCGAAGTTTCATTTACGGCGCGGAAGCTGTTGCGGCTCCGGCTGTCGTCACTGCCCTTATGAACCTCGCTGGACAAAAGGTACTTCCGAAATCGCCGCCGAAAAGACAGAAACTCAACCTACCTCTGCGGACTACCAAACCTGATGTGCAAATCCTGCCGCGAATAATCCAACCCCGCTCGATTTTCAGAATCAGCAACTTTAACCATAAATCGAATGGACGAACGATTGCTCTCTGGAATGTTCCGCGGAATCAACCATTGAAATTGATTTGCCGAACCCGGCAGATCGGCGATCAAGATCGGGTAACTGGCTCCGCCATCGGTTGAAAGCCGGATTTGGTAGTTGGCAATTGACTCGATTTGTGGAACCGACCACGCTATCAGAATCGGTTTGTCGGTTGTCAGCCTGGAACCCGGATCGGGTGAAATCAAATTGACGTGTGGCGCTCCGTCAATTGTCACGGCCACGTCCAAACGAGTCAGGGATTCAATTCCATCAGCCGACATTGCGCGAAAACTGATCTGATAAACATTGCCAGCCTGAGCCGAGTTAGGAGTGAACCAAAATTTTCCAGTCACGGGATCGAAGTTGGAGTTTTCAGGCAGGTTGTAAGCCGTAATTTGATTTTTATCCCTCGGCAGCACAAAGCTGAGTGATTGGCCGACCAGCAAAATCTGAGATTTCAACTGTGCCAAGGTCGTTGGCGGATAGGCAAGCGCGCCGGTCGAGTTTGACGACGGGGAGATTGGCGTTTCGAGAAAGGATTGCGCCATCAAGCGCACCTCCCCCAGATTGAAGAAAGCGTTTCCAGACGGGTCACGATCAATCTTCGTTTTCTGAACGCGAACGTATCGGAAACTGCCTGCTTCGGTCGGCTGGGCGCGCCAGCTTTGTCCGTGTGGTGTTGAAATATCACCTTGCGCTGCCAGCACAACATAACTGCCGAAATCTGCATTGTTGGACGCGCGCACTTCAAAGTTACGGCGAGTCAGTGGTTGATCCTGATCTGCGCGAAACAAAATTTCGATCAACTCGATTCGGTAAGCTCTGCCAAGATCAACCTGCCACCATTCCTGTTTTCCCGTATTCGATTCGGAATGCCAAATGGACAATTTGCCTGAAGACTCCATTTGGCCGTCGTTCGCCGCCAAAGGCAGGCTGACTGTGTCAGGC
>JAGNMH010000317.1 GCA_017991275.1 Acidobacteriota bacterium | reverse complement strand
CTGCCGCAGTAAAAAATCACTTCGCCGTTCTTTTCGACTCCAGCCTGATTCCACATAGTTTGAATTTCGTCTAAGTTGCGAAGCGTGCCGTCTGGGTTTTGATAAAGCCTGGCTGAATCGTCGGCGTTTCCTATGTTGATTGAGCCGGGAAGTCGGCCTTTGAAGTTGATGTAATCATAACCGCTGATCTGCCCAACGAATTCTTCGCGGCTGCGAACGTCTGCCAGTTGAACATTGTTCTTACCAAGATGAGCGCAAACATAGTCGGTCGTGGCCAAAAAATCTTCACGCACTTTGGCTGAAAATGTGACTGGCTGCGGAGTTCCGATGGCCGTTTCAGCCGGAAAGCCAGCCGCCGTCCAGGCTTCAACTCCTCCGTTCAGAAAGCGAACGTCCGAAACTCCTGCATACATCAGCACCCACCAGATGCGAGCCGCCGCAATCGTCTGTTTGCTGTAAACCACAACCGTTGTTTCGGGAGTGATGCCGAGTCTGCCAATGACTTCATGAAGTTCGTTCACCGGCCTCAGCAACCATCGTGGATAACCGTTTTCCACATTGTCGGTGTTCAGGTGAATCGCCGAAGGAATGTGACCAGCCAGATAGTCTTTGGCTTTTTCAGGCTTTGCCCAACTCGCTTCCAAAATCACCACTCGGTTGTTGAAGTAATGCGCCGGGCGAGCCGTTTTGCCGCGCGAGGCCTGAAAGTCCAGCAAAGCTTTCACCCATTGCGGCGAGACTATGGTTTCGGATCGAGGCAGGGTTTCGACCAGCCGCGCCAATGCAGTTTGTGGCAATTGATTCTCCCGTGAGTGTCGGCATCCGGTAATGATGAGCGCTGCCAGAACCACCGTTAGTTCAAGCAATAAGCGATTTGTATTTTTGAAGTCACGCATAGATTCTGTGCTTACTGATGCCGCAACACCGCCATCGAAGGTTTGATCTGGAAGCGACGAACAGCAAGGCCTTGATTATTCAGAAACATCCGCGTTCGCCCCAATCTCCGCGCGAAGATTGCTGACACGGCGGCATTCGCATTCTGACGCTCTAACCATAAATATCGCGCCTTCTATTTTTGGCGGTATTTGACTGACTCATCTTGCTCAGTCGTTCATGAAGCGTCAAGCGATTCACCAATGTGATTCTTCAAGTCGGATGGGTGATAAGAAATTTCAGTTTGTCATGCTTGCTGATACCACGGCGGCCTGCCGCTCCCAGGTTGCCAAATGTTGTGGAAAAAATTTTTTGGAAGTTTTTGACCCCGTCAAGCGAATAACCAATATCACGCGATGGTTGGTGACTTTAACCGATGATGACGAACTCAACAGCTCCCAGTGAAGGCGAACTGCTGCAACGCATTGTGGCCGGAGACGACCAGGCATTTACGATGGTCTATCGGCGGCATCAAGGTGCGGTTTATCGGTTCGCGCTATTGATGAGCGGATCGGCTGCGATTGCGGAGGACGTGACGCAGGAGGCATTTATGGTCTTGATCCGCGAGGCTCATTTATACGACCCGGCGCGCGGAACGCTTACGGCTTATCTTTATGGGATCGCCCGCAACTATGTTCTGCGCCGGTTGAAGCGCGACAGGTTTTTCGTTTCGCTCATACGCGAGGAGGAAGACAGTCAGGAAATTCCATTGGCAAATTTGATTGCCAATGACGATCCGTTTGGCGACTTCACTCGCAACGAAATGGCGCGGTTGGTGCGCCAGACAGTTCTGTCTTTGCCCCCGCGTTACCGTGAAGTTGTCGTGCTGTGCGATTTCCAGGAATTGAGTTACGCAGACGCAGCGACAGTGCTGGGCTGTGCGTTGGGCACGGTAAGTTCGCGGTTGCATCGCGGGCATGCGTTGCTGCTGGAAAGGTTGCGAGCGGTCAGCAAACTTGATCCAGAGACGCCGGATGCTCAACTTTTGAGGTGCTTTACATGAATTGCCAAGACTTTGAATCGAACGTCATTGGTTTGGCGCGCGATCAATTCACAGATGCTGATTTGTCCGGTCAAAGCCTGGCGCATGCTCGCGTTTGTGAGCTTTGCGGTGAGCGATTGGCTGAGGAGCAAGCGCTGATAGCGGGAATCCGCGCAGTTTGCTCTGAAATCAGCGCCGCGGCAGCGCCAGCACATGTTGAATCTGCGTTGCTGGTGAATTTTCGCGCGCAAGTCAGGCAAAGAAATGCGCCAGTCGCCAGGTCGTTGCCGTTGCGGAAACGAATCAGGCAATGGAAGTCCGGCGTTGCTTATGTCGCCGCAGTCGTCGTCATTATTCTGATAGGGATGATGTGGTTTAAGTCGAATCCGGCGCTACCAAAAGAGCCGGTAATTTCCAAACAATCGGTGGAAACGCCAGCTTTGGACGGCGAACAGCCTGTTGCTGACAGGAAAACGGCGTCCGTTATTACAGGTACCCCACCACCAAAGAAGCGGCGTCATGTCCGTCAGGCTATGGCGCAGCAGGAAGGTGACGTCGCAGGTCGTTTTTACTCTTTGGCGGGAGAAGGCGAATTGGTTTCGCTGGAAAGCGGGCGTGTCGTGCGGGTTGAAATGTCTGCTTCCTCGCTCATCCCATTTGGATTGCCGCTTACGGCGGAAACACATGCACAGACGGTGCAGGCTGATCTTTTAATTGGGCAGGACGGTTTGGCGCGTGCCATTCGGTTTTTGCCCGCCGACCAAATCACCAAAACACAATGAAGGAGAACGTCATGAAAACATTTTTCCGATGGAGTTTTTTTGTCACGGCCCTGCTGACGATACTGGTTATGGGAGCGCTGGCACAGGATGATGCTGAGAAGCCAAAGCTTCGGACGGAAATTGCCAACAAGGTTCAGGTCGAACTTGCCAAGTCGCTGGGGACACAATTCAGGTTTGAAACCAAAGTGGTGAAAGGCTCACCCTATTCGGCCATTGCCGAAGCCGAAACAGTGCAGTTGTTGTCGGACGGCAACCGAATCAGAAATAAATCCATCACCACCGTTTACCGCGACAGCGAAGGCCGCACGCGACGTGAAATGGTCGGCAAAATATCGGGTGTGGCGGACGAGATATTCATCAGCGATCCTGTCAGTGGAGTCAGTTATTCTCTCGTTCCGCAGCATCGCATGGCTTTTAAGTCTCAACCCAGCCTTCAGCTAAAAACGATCGAAGAGAAGAAGCTTGTCGAACAAGCGATGAAGCAAAGAACGCTTTCTGGCGAACAGCAGGGAAGCGTCGTAGTTGAAGGCCAGCAATTGCGACTGGCTCAATTGGCTGAAGATCAACGTGCCATCGCAGAGAAAAAGATGCTTGCGGAAAAAGAGATGAAAATGGCTACAGACATGAAAACCAGAGAGAAGATGGAAATCGCTGATTCAGGGGGAATGCTCAGGAAAAAAGAAGGGCAGAAAGAATTACTTGGGCAGCAAATGGTTGAAGGCGTCATGTGCCAGGGGCAGCGTACTACGGTCACGATTCCCGCCAACTCCATCGGCAATGACCTGCCCATCAACATCGTTTCAGAAGAATGGTATTCGCCCGAATTGCAGGTGCTTGTCCTGACCAAACACAGCGACCCGCGCACTGGCGAAACGGTTTATCGGCTGACCAACATCAACCGCAGCGAGCCAGACCGCTCTATGTTTGAAGTGCCAGCTGATTACACGATCAAAGAACCGGGCATGGTTCCAATGATGAAAAGAAGGACTGAAGAGCAGTAATTGATAAAGACGGAAACCTTTGATCGTTAAGGCGCTCCTGCATTTGGCAGCAACTTGCTGCCAAATGCAGGAGCCTTTTTTTGTATTAGTTCCTGGCTTCTTGTTTATTCGTGCCGCAACGCCTGCAGCGGGTCAATTTCAGTCGCCCTGCGTGCTGGCAGGTAACAGGCCAATGCCACCACTCCTGCCAGCAACAATGCCGCCAGCACAAAAGATAAAGGGTCGGTTGGGCTGATTCCGAACAACAGTGTTTTAAGTAAACCTGTCAGAGCCAATGCTCCCGCCAGACCCAATAAGATTCCGGCCAATGCCAGTTTCAGACCTTGGCCGGTTATCAGTTTCAAGACAGTCTGCGGCGGCGCTCCCAAAGCCATGCGAATGCCGATTTCATGTGTGCGTTGAGCGACGGAATAAGACACCACTCCGTAAACGCCTGCGCTTACCAGCAGGATTGTGACCAGCCCGAACAGGCTCAGCAGCAAGGTTTGAAATCGAGGTTCGGCGACTACATCGGCCAACCGCTCCTTCATTGTTTGCACTTTCGGCGCGGGCAGTCCCTTGTTTAGAGCTTTGACCTCTGTGGTGATGGCCGCCGTCAGATTGGCCGGATTGCCAATCGTTCGCACGGCCAGCGTTGGCGATTGCATGGGCCATTGCCAGTAAGGCACATAAACATTTGTCTCAATCTGCGGGTCGAGGTTCAGGCTTTTCACGTCCGCCGCCACGCCTATGATTTCCGTCCAGTTGGAAACATTCGTCCAACGGTCTGGTTCGGCAACCTGCCCCGGATTCAAGCGGCTGGGGTGAATGCGTTTGCCGATTGGGTCAGCGTTGCCGAAGAGCCGTTTGGCCATTGCTTCACTGAGGATGGCGACTCGCGGGTTTTCCAGCGTATCGCTTTCGCTGACCGTGCGGCCACGCAGCAACGGAATGCTCATCGCTCGGAAATAATCCGGCGTGACGGCTTGAAAACTGGCGCGCGGATAATCGCTTTCGATGCCTGTCTGACGACCTTCGACGGTGATTGTCATTCCGGCTTTGTCGCTGACGGCGGCGACGGATTGAACTCCGGGCTGATTTTGCAAACGCCCGATCAATTCGCGGACGGTGACTTGCGGACGAGTTTCCGTGGCTCTGACCCAGGTCGTAAATCCTGAAATGGAAAAATCCAGTTTGGCGGTCACCAAGTGTTCCGGTTCAAAGCCTCGATTGACCCGCGTCATTTGCGCGAAGCTGCGCAGCATCAAACTGACCGCAACCAAGAGGATCAGCGAAAGCGCGACTTCGGTAACGACAAGCAAACTGCGCAAACGGCTGTGTTGTAAATTGCCGGTCGCTCCTTTGCCAGTGTCTTTTAAGGCCAGATTCAAATCCGGTTTCGTCGTTTGCCACGCGGGGGCGAGTCCAAAAATCAGGCCAGTCAAACAAGCAATCAGCAACGTGAAACCGAGCGACCAGCCGTCCAGCCGAGTTTCGTTCAAGCGCTGAACCTGGTCGGCGTTGAAGGCGATCAGCAGTTTCAAACTCCAGTTCGCCAGTAAGATTCCAAGCCCGCCGCCGATCAAAGCCAGCAATAAACTTTCGGTTAGCAATTGCCGCATCAACCGCCATCGGCTGCCGCCAAGAGCCAGCCGAATGGCGATTTCTTTTTGCCGGTCAGCCGCTCGCGCCAGCAACAGGTTGGCGACGTTGGCGCAGGCGATTAGCAGGACGCCAACAACCACTCCCCACAAAAGCAGCAGCGCCAGCCGCAGATTCCGCCCCAGAGTTTGTTCCAGCAACGGAATGATGGCGACTTGCGAACCAATCAGAGCTTCGGGATTTTGCTGAGCCAGATTGGCCTGAATCAAATTCAATTCAGCCTGAGCCTGTTGCGGCGGCACTCCGTCTTTCAATCGAGCCAGTACCGACAGCCACGGGCCGCGCCTTTGTCGTGGCAAACCATCCCAACCCACGGGCAACCAGATTTCAGTTTGATTGGGAAAACGAAAGCCCGGAGGCATGACTCCGACAATCGTGTAAACGCGGCGGCCAAAGGTATCTACAGTCAGCGTTCGTCCAACGACGTTCGGATCGGCGGCAAACCGATGTTGCCAGTATTCGTAACTGAGCAAGGCTGAGCGCGCGCCTTCTTTTTGATCTTCTTCCGGCAAAAAAGCTCTGCCCAGAAACGGGCGCACTCGCAAGGTCGCAAACAACTCAGACGAGGCGTAAGCGCATTTGGCTTTTTCGCTGCCGTCGCTGGTGACCAGATTGAAATCGCCAGTGCCTGACCAGTAAGCGATGTGTTCAAACGAATGAGTCTGCGCTCGCCATTCCACCAGATTCGGCGGAGCAACAAGTTGAGCTTCGGCGCTGCGACGCGGATCGCTTTCCCACAATCGCACCAGACGTTCAGGTTGATCGAACGGCAACGGACGCAACAAGACTCCGTTGATTACAGTGAAGATTGCCGTGTTCGCTCCAATGCCAAGCGCCAGCGTCAGCACTGCGATTAAAGTAAAGCCGGGATGTTTCCACAGCGTTCGCGCGCCGTAGCGTAAATCCTGCCAAAGGTCTGAAATCATCTTGTTGCTCCGTAGATTGAAAAGGTCTGCTGTTTAGACTCAGCAGACCTCGATTTTCTTCCAAAGCCTTTGGTTTCGTTTTGCCCACTTACCGGAAATTTTCCATCAGCATCAGATCGTTGATGATTTGATCGCGTTGGGCATAAAGCAGCCAGTGACCGTCCGGCGACAGCGCCAGCCCGGGCTGTCCATCAAGCGGCGCTTTTTCGACCGTCGCCAGTGTGGTGATGTGGCGGGTGGCGAAGCTGAAAAAACGGATTGTCTGGTGCGGCGCGTCTTCCCGCGCGATGAAGTAAATACCCTGCGGCAAAATTCCCCACGAA
>JAGNMH010000316.1 GCA_017991275.1 Acidobacteriota bacterium | reverse complement strand
TTATGTGCCCACGGTTCACGCGAACTTCCGCTTTTTGGAAAAAGGGCGGGCCAGTTGGTTCGGCGGCGGCGCTGATCTGACGCCTTATTACCCATTTAGAGAAGACGTGGTTCATTTCCACCAAACCTTGAAGGACGCCTGCGACCGGCACGACGCCGATTACTATCCGCGCTTCAAAAAATGGGCTGACGAATACTTTTTCATCAAACATCGCAATGAAACGCGAGGCGTCGGCGGAATTTTCTTCGATTACCTGCAGGGAGATTTGGAAAAGCTGTTTGCTTTTGTGAGCAATGCCGGCGAAGCCTTTTTGCCAGCTTACCTGCCAATTGTCGCCAAACGCCGCGATGAGGATTTTGGTGATCGAGAGCGGCAATTTCAGTTGATCCGCAGAGGACGTTACGCCGAATTCAATCTGGTTTATGACCGTGGAACTGTTTTCGGATTGGAAACACGAGGACGGACTGAATCAATTTTGATGTCACTGCCTCCGTTTGCAAGCTGGGTATACGATTACAACCCGGAAGCTGGCACACCTGAATCAGATGCTTGGGCTTACTTCACAGCTCAAGACTGGCTCTTAAATGACAAAGCTACGAAAAATTGAAGCTTGTTTCCGAAATTCTGGATAAAAGTGATGTTTTGAATGGTGTTCAATTTTCCATGATTACCGATAAACCAAAGGCTTTTGAATGAGATAGCTGGGAATTAGTTTGGCGGATATTCGTGGCATCGTGCTTGCACTGTTTGTCGCCGAGTGCGAGTTAGTTCTTGCACCATTGTCTTCCAAGTTTTCATCCCAGCAAAGCTAGCCTTTACAAGGAGAGATTGAAAAATCTCTCCTTATTTTTTTGCGTTTCACTACGATTTGGCATTCGGCTCAACTTGAGCCAGGCAGTTTAGACCTGAGCCAGCGCTTGATCGAAATCGCGCAGCAAGTCGGCTTCGTCTTCCAATCCGACTGAAATCCTGACCAAACCATCGTTGATTCCGGTCGCGGCGCGTTGTTCAGCCGACAACTGCAAACTCCACATCGAAGCCGGATGCACTACCAGAGTTTCATAACCGCCCAGACTGGCCGCGCGCACGCCAAGTTTCAACGAAGACATCACCTTGTCAGCCGCCGAATAACCTCCGCGCAATTCAACGCTCAACATTCCCGTGAAGCCGGACATTTGCGATTTGGCCAGTTCATGTTGCGGATGCGATTCCAGTCCTGGGTAATAAACCCTGGCGACTTTTGAATGAGTCTCGAAAAACTTCGCCAAAGCCAGCGCGTTGCTGTTGTGGCGATCAACGCGCAACCCCAAGGTCCGCAAACCGCGCAACAACAGCCAGGCATCAAACGGGCTGAGCGCGGCTCCGGCCACCAAGGCAAAGCGCCAGACACGTTCGATCAACTCTTTGTTGCCGACCATCGCTCCGGCGGTCACGTCGTGATGGCCGCCTATGTATTTAGTCGCGCTGTGAATTACGGCATCAATCCCCAATTCCAGCGGACGCTGATTGATCGGCGTGGCAAAGGTGTTGTCGCAAATTGTCAGAATGCCTTTGGACTTTGCCAGTTCAACGACGAATCGCAAATCGGTAATCTGCATCAGCGGATTGACCGGAGTTTCGACGTAAATAAGCTTGGTGTTCGGCTTAATCGCATCAGCAAATTCGGCGTTGCTGGTTTGGTCAACGAAACTGACTTCGATTCCCCATCTGGGCAGAATATCTTTCAGCAGCGTTGTCGCTCCGGCGTAATGATTTTGCTGAGCGACAACGTGATCGCCGGTTTGCAAACTGCCCGCGACGGCAGAAAAGATTGCCCCCATCCCCGATCCGAAAACCAGCGCCAGTTCCCCGCCCTCCAAATTGGCCAAAGTCTCTTCAACCATGGCGTGGTTTGGATTTCCGTAGCGCGTGTAAAACTCCTGAGGTTTTGTGGCGACTGCGATTTCGGCAAACTCTTCGGCGGTTTCTGCGCCGAAAGTTGTCGTCTGCCAAATTGGCGGACTGATTGCCGAGGTGCGATTCAATTCCTTGGCGGCATAAACCGCGCGGGTCTGCATTCCTTCCAAATCGAATTTATCTTTCGACATTAAGTTATGACCTGTTTTTACAGTTACGGCTGAGCGGCCACATTACTTCAATGGGCGCTGACCGTAACTTTTCGCCAAATAATCAACCAGCGGTTCTTTTTCGGCGTCGGTGACGGTTGCGCCCCAACGAATCATCTTTTCGACTTCTCGCGTCCAGGCTTGCCGCGTCAATCGTTGTTGTGCGGTCATTTCCGATTGGTGGCACAAGATGCATTTGTCTTCAAAAATCTGCTTGCCGCGATCAACGCTTGCAGCCACGACAGGCGCGCCCGATTTGACAGTTGTGAAATGCGAGGAAAAATAATCCACCAAAACAGCTTTCTCGCTGTCATTAACGGCTGCTCCCCAACGAACCATTTTTTCAACTTCGCGCGTCCAGCCCTGTTTGGACAGGCGTTGAGCTTTGATAACGTCGGCTTCGTGACAGACTACGCACTTGTCGCGGGCCAGTTCGACTCCCTTGCCTTCAGGCAAATCCTGTCGCGTGGCGGCAGCCGACTGACCATCGAACGAAACGCTGACGGCAAGCATTGCCGCCGCCAGCGCCAAAAACAGTTTCATTGCTTTTTGGGATTTTGAATTAAGCTTCGACATTGATCCTCACTTTATCAATCACGTTCCACAGATACCCTGACGGATTCCATTGAGGTGAAACAGGTTGAACTTTGCCCTTGTCGTCGGTTGCGCGAGCCATCAGCAAATACGAGCCGGGTTGTGAGATGCTGAATTCATATTCAAATGATTGCCAGGTATAACGTTCACGCTCTTTGCCCAGCTTGGCCGGGAACCAGGTGCTGCCGTTATCCATCGAAACTTCAACTTTGCTGACAAAAGATTCGCCCGCCCAGGCAAAACCTCCGACGCGTACCTTGCCGGGCTTAAAGCTTGCGCCTTCCAGCGGCGAGTTGATGAATGATTTAATGATCAATCCGGTCAGGGGAATCATATTTTCCGGTGGAACAGCCTGTCCGGGCGCGACGCGCTTGTTCGGATAACGATAGGCAGTTTTGACAAAGAATCCTTCGTGTTCCTTATCCAGCGCTTGAAGTTGATTGACCCACTTTACGGAATACGCGCCTTCCCATCCCGGCACGATCAACCGCAAAGGAAATCCGTGAAGCGCCGGAATCGGTTCGCCATTCATTTCATAGGCCAGAATCGTGTCAGGATTCATGGCTTTGGCCATTGGCACGTTGCGAATGAAATCCGGCATCTTGCCAACAGGCTTGTCCGCTCCGTTGGCCGCGATGTATTTGACGTTGGGTTTCAACCCGACTTTCTTCAACACATCGGACAGCCGCGCTCCGGCAAATTTTGCAGTTCCGACAGAACCTTTTTCCCATTGAATGCCCGGAACTGGCGGATCGTAAAAGGCCCTGCCATTACCTGCACATTCCAGCGTGACGGTGACAGTCGCCTTGGGCAGTTTTTTCAACTCATCAAGGGTGATGGCCATTGGGCGTTCGACTTCCCCATCAACCTGCAATTTCCAATCTTTGCCAGCCTGTTCATCAACCTTGGGCGGATAAGTGTGAGTGCGAACATAAAACAAATCGTTCGGAGTGATCCAGGTGTTCAACAACCCGACGGGGGTTTCCAAATCTTCCGGGCGAACGCTGCGCACAATCAGTCTTTCTTTTCCTTTGATCGCATTCTGAGCAAAGGCTTCGGAAAATTCATTCGGCAAAAACTGGCTTAGTGTGATGGCCGCTCCGGTTCTGGCCGCGCCAATCAGAAGCTGGCGGCGCGACAAGCCGGTTCGCGGATTTCGGCTCTCGTTCTTTTTCATTTTGACCTCTTGAGTTTTTGGGATGCGCGAGTTAACGCGCGATGATTGCAAAAGCTCAGCGATTCTAAGCTCCGATGGATTGACGGTCAACGCGCTAAAATTGTCAGGCCTTCGCCTAAATCTTGTCCCATCCCGGCAAAGGTGATATTTATTTTTCGCGCGGTTCAATCAGATTTCCAAATCAACACTGCTTTCCCTTATCAGAAAGCGACCTCAGACAAACAACAAACAAGCAGTACTAAAATTGGAGCCTTTCCATGCGTGACTTATTGAAGATTGCTGTCTTGGTATTTTTTCTGTTGACCGTGTCTTATTTCGCCTTGCCGTCACCCGCCGACGGAAAAGAGTCTTCCGCCAATTTCAGCGGAGTCCCTGCCAACTTTCCTGAAAGCATGCCGCTGCCTGCGATTCAAAATCCCTGCCCAGGCGCACAAGAACATTCACTGCCGCTGCCGACTTCCGTTCCGCCCAATCAATTCGTTGAATTTGAAAAAAGGTTTTTGGCCTTCCTGCAAAATGGCGATTACAAAAACTTGAAATGGTGTGTGGACAAGGGCGTACGCGACACCGGGCCATACAGCAAGAGCGTTTATTACGGAACTCATCCGGCGGTCAGGATTTTTTATTCGCCCAAAGTCATGGCGTGGCTGACCGGTGGTCGGCAGGGCAACATTCCCGACGGAGCGATGATTATCAAAGAGCAATACACTCCGCCGTCGGCTCGTTACGCCGGAATGAGCGATGACCAACTGCCGAAAGTCAGCGACTGGACGATCATGATTCGAGATTCTAAAGGATCAAAAGACGGGTGGTTTTGGGGCGAGTTCTTTGACGGAATGAAGTTCGACGACGACCAACCACCGTTTCAATATCCGTGGGCAGGGTTCGGGCTGTACTGTTTGCGCTGCCACGCGACTGCGGAAAAGGAACTGACGTTTTCTGCATTGAACAACATCAAGGGCTTTCCGGGAACGCCGATCTCGTTCCCGGATGACGGTTCGTGGCGCGTTGCGGCAACTGAAGATGCCGTGCATGGCAAGATTTTTCCGATGATGGCATTGAAAGCCGGACGGCAGGCCAATCCGAATTTTCTGCAAACCTTCAAATCCATCCCCGGCGTGCCCTTTGCCAACGTTCAAAAAATGCCGTCGGAAACTTATGACAACATTCCACAGCCAGCCACCGGCGCTGGGCAGTTCATCAGTTCCAGTCAGTGCGTGTCGTGCCACGGAGGATTGAGCGGTTTGCCGTATGGGCCGACTATGTTTTTGCCTTCGCCAATTCCACCGGTTCCGCCTGCAACTGTTTCAGGCGCGAACGTTTCGCCGTATGGCGAATGGCGATGGTCGCCGATGGGATTGGCCGGACGCGACCCTGTCTTTTTCGCTCAGCTTGAAAGCGAGTTCGCGTACTTCAACACGCTGCCGTCGCCCAGGCGCGAAGAGCTGACAACACAGATCAGAAACGCCTGTCTGACCTGCCACGGAGCCATGGGCAAACGGCAACTGGACACAGACAATGGTGGCAAAGGCGATTTTCAGTTGAGCTATTTGCAGATCACTGACCGCAAAGACCCGCATTTCAAATACGGAGCTTTGGCTCGCGACGGCATCAGTTGTCAGGTTTGCCATCGCAACGCGCCAGATCAAGCGCCGCCACCGGGCGTAAGTCCGCTGGAATACTTCCTGAAAAATTCCATCACCGGACATTTCCAGGTGACGAAACCCGACCAGCTTTACGGCCCATTCAAAGACGACGAAATTTCTCCATACGCGATGCAAACCGGCACGGGCATCAAGCCGGAGTTCAATCCTTACATCAAAACTTCGCGGATGTGCGGCAGTTGCCACACCATTGATTTGCCTGTGGTTGACGGTGCGCCCGGCGAAATGAAGATCGAGCAGGCGACGTACCTGGAATGGTTGAACAGCCAGTATCAGAATGAATTCGGGACTTCGTGGCCGAAGGCGAAATCCTGTCAGGAATGCCACATGCCCGGCGATTACCACAGCGAAAAGAAGGGCATAAACGTTCCGCAAATCCAGCAGCGAATTGCCATCATCGAAGACGAAACTTACCCCGAAGCCGAACATCGCGTGCCAACCGACAAGATCACCGTTCGAGTCCGAAAAGAAGGTTTCCGTCGCCACGAATTCCTGGGTTTGAATGTCTTTCTGTTGCAGATGTTCGACCAGTTCAACGATGTGCTGGGCGTTCGCAAAGACGATTACATGACCGGTTCCAGCACGGATTTGCAGGACGCGATTGATAATTACGTGCAACAGGCGCAGAGCAAATCCGCCAAAGTCACGACGACTGCCACCGTCATCGGCGCTCAGCAAATTCAAGCCAATGTCGCCGTCACCAATCTGGCCGGCCATCGTTTCCCCAGCGGAGTCAGTTTCCGCCGCTTGTTCATCGAACTGTTGGTGACGGATGAAAATCAGAAAGTCGTTTGGGCTTCTGGGCGAACCAACAATCTGGGAGTGATAGTTGACGGAAACGGCAAACCTCTGCCGTCGGAATTCTTCGCCGACTACAAAGACGCGCAAGGCAAAACGCAGCAAAGTTACCAGCCGCATTACCAGATCATCACAGCGCAGAATCAGGTGCAGATTTACGAAGAACTGAACCTGAACGCCGACGGCAAGTTCACAACCAACTTCACCCGCCGAGATGTTCAACTGAAAGACAATCGCCTGCTGCCAGCCGGTTGGA
>JAGNMH010000315.1 GCA_017991275.1 Acidobacteriota bacterium | reverse complement strand
GATATTTATTGTTTGTCAATATGTGATTATTGAATTGCAAGTGATAGAAGGCTAAATATGGGTACAGCCGAGATAGGGGGTGTCATTGACTTACTGATGTTACGCGCGGAAGAAATGAGCGTTGGGCTTGACCCGGTTTTCGTCCCGGTAGGGACGGTTGAGAGTAGCGCGGCAGTTCATTGCTGGGAAAAGCTCGCCACCCGCTTCGGGGTAAAAAAAGTGCTTCGCCATCACGGATCGCAAACCGAGTTTTACCGTTACGGGTGAAAACGGCCACTGCTTCGCGGCTGGTAAACGCGGGATCAGAACGGGCAACAATGAAACAAACGATCAACCACAGATAAACACTGATTCACACAGATTCCACAAAAAATTGATCCGTGTTTATCTGTGTTCATCTGTGGTTTCTCCTAAGCAACGGTTGACGGTCTTTGGTTGAAAAAACGATGGTTGAAAATAGGATGTGGTAAATCAGGTTGGTGTACGAATCTGACATGGCCGATGTCTCCTTACCTTGTAGGCTGCTGCCCGCTCCGCGAGCTACGTGTTCGGTTGAATCGCTAACCTGGGGTTGCGCGCTTTCGCGCTTCACCCCAGGCTTTACGCTGGTCGCCTGCTTCGCAGGCTGAAATACCGACGCTGGACGGTAAAACGGGGAACTGAATGGATTGATTGTCTTTGGTTACAGATCACCGCGTTTGAACTGGTCGGCGATGTAATCGCAGGCGCGTGCCGTGATTGCCATCATTGTCAAAGTAGGATTCTGGCAACCCACCGACGCATAACACGCCCCGTCTGTGACAAAGACATTCCTGGCATCCCAGGTCTGATTCCATTTGTTCAACACCGAAGTTTTAGCGTCGTTACCCATGCGAGCCGTGCCCACTTCGTGAATGCAGAATCCCGGAGGAGCGGGAGTATCGCTGGTGGCGAGGACTTTGAATTTGGCGGCGTCGGCCATTTCCAAAATTGTAGCCAATGCGTCTTTGGCCATGGCTCGTTCGTTTTCGCCGTGCTTGCAGTCCACGTGCAGCGCGGGAATTCCCCAGGCATCCACCTTTTTCGGGTCAATCGTTGCGCGGTTGTTTTTATCCGGCAACATTTCGCACCACGCGCCCAACCACCACGAAACGTCGTTTTTGGCTTCGCGCACCATCTTTTTGAAATTGGCTCCGAAGCCCGGAATCTGTCGGCCTTTGAAAAAGTCCGCGCCGGTGCGTACCCCGCCTTGCATGCCGTAACCGCGAATGAAGTCTTTGTGTTTGTCCGTGATATTGCGGAAACGAGGGACATAGATGCCGTTGGCTCGTCCGTCTGAGAAATCGTAATCGCTGCCGAACAGTTGTTCGACAACGCCGCCCGCGCTGATCGAATACATATGATCCATCAGGTAACGCCCCAGCGCGTCAGACGAATTGCCGAAACCGTTTGGATGTTGCCGCGATTTCGAGTTCATCAAAATGCGAGTGGATTCCAGAGTCGAAGCGCACAACACAACGACTTTGGCGTATTCATCGCGTTCCTGTTTGGTGATTTGATTGACTACGCGAACGCCTTTTGCTTTGCCGGTGTTGGTGTCCACGATCAGCTCGCGCACAACGGAATTCGGCTTCAAAGTCATTCTGCCGGTTTTGGCCGCAGCCGGAAGCGTCGAACCCGGACTGCTGAAATACGAATGAGTTGTGCAGCCACGGTCACAATGCCCGCACCAGTGACAGGCGGCGCGGCCTTGATGCGGTTGAGTCAAAATCGCTGCGCGACCGATGATGACTTTGCGGTCGTTCCAATTCGATTCAACGCCTTTTTTCAGCAGATGCTCGCCGCAGGTCATTTTCATCGCAGGCAGAAATTTGCTGTCAGGCAGTTGCGGCAGATTTTCATAAGAACCGCTGATGCCGACGAAGTCTTCGACCTGATTGTAGTAAGGCTCAAGGTCGGAGTAACTGATCGGCCACGGCTCGCCGTATCCATCGCGCTCGGCGGCTTTGAAATCGTAATCGCTCATTCGGTAAGACTGCCGCCCCCAGGTGATGGAACGTCCGCCGACGTGGCGTCCGCGAATCCACCAAAACGGTTTGTCTTCGGGCGTCGTGTACGGGTTATCAACGTCGTCAACGAACAGATGATGACCGTATTCGTTGGCGGCATAACACTTGGATTGAATAGGCTGACGCGGCGCATACTTGGTTCCTTCAACCATGCCGCGATACTTCAATTCGTAGGGCCAGGTGTGTTCGCGAAAATCTTTGGCTTCATCCAGCTTGCGACCGGCTTCCAGCACCAGCACGGTCAAACCTTTTTCAGTCAAAACCTTTGCGGCCCAGCCGCCCGTAGCTCCAGAACCAACAACAATGGCGTCATAAACTTTCTGCTTTGATGTTTGCATGGCGAATTCTCCAATGAGTCAGATGTGAATTTGAAAATTGCACGGTGAATCTAGCTCAAGCGGCTGGGGCTGTCTATTCAAACAAGTGAGCACAACAAATTTGAAAATTTCCATTGACGATTAACTACAATTGTAGCTATATTGGCGACGACCTTAGTTGTGCAAACTAATTCGGAGGCTGAATCAATGACACGAAAACAAACAATCAAGCTGACCAGATTTGAAATGGAAATTATGGACGCGATGTGGGCAATTGGCAGCGGCTCCATCCGCGAAATTCATGAAAGATTGCCGGAAAAGAAACGTCCGGCTTACACCACTGTCCAGACGATCATTCGCCGACTGGAAGAAAAAGGCGCGGTTATCCAGACCAAACAAGTCGGCAACGCCCACATCTTTGAACCAACGGTGACGCGCGAAGCCGCTCATCGGCGGTTGATTGACGAACTGCTGGATATGTTCGGCGGTTCGGCTCGTCCGTTGATGGCTCATCTGGCTGAGGCGGGCAAGCTGACGCTGGAAGACGTGAAGGAACTGGAAAACCTGGTGACTGAAAAAGGCGAGGCGTCCGAACAAACAGAAAAAATAACCAGCAGCAAAGCTGCGCGCCGTTCCCGCAAATCCTGAAACTGACGGCAAAGGAGTCCTGAGTATGACCTGGCATAACACTTTGGCTGAATGGTCGCAGTGGTTTTGGCCGTTGGCGATCAACCATCTTTGGCAAGCGACTTTGTTCGCTCTGTTGGTTTGGGCTGCGATGTTGTTGCTGCGGCAGGCTTCGGCGCGAGCGCATTACGCCGCATGGATGCTGGCAATGGTTAAGTTCCTGTTGCCTGCCGCATTGCTGGCTGCTGCGTTCGACAAACTGGGTTTGAGCTTTTCGCGCGCCGAAGCTCTGGCGACGAATTTCTCTACCAGCGCGCTGATCCTTTGGGAGACTATCGAACCTGTTGCACAGACAGACGCTCAAACTTCGCACGGCGAAACTTATTGCCTGTTGACGCTGGCGTGGTTGGCAGGAGCGATTGCGGTTTGCGGTTATTGGCAGGCTCGGCGTTGGCGATTGGCCAAAGGATTGAAGGCATATTCGGTTCCGGCGACAGAGCGCGTTTTGAAGCTCTTAGCCGAACTGCAAAATCGGCCTGGTTTTACGCGACCTGGTTCGCTGCCTGGTTCATTGATTGTTTCAGCCAGCATCGCGGAGCCGGGAGTGTGGGGAATTCTGCGGCCAAAAATTGTTTTGCCGCCGAGGTTGGATGAACGGCTGAACGATGAAGAGTTATCAGCCGTGTTGATGCACGAACTTGTTCACATCAAACATCGAGACAATTTGTTCAGCACAGCGCAAATGATCGTGTGCAGCCTGCTCTGGTTTCACCCGCTGGTCTGGCTGGTTGATCGCAAATTGCTGAGCGAATGCGAATTGATGTGCGACGAAACCGTGCTTCGTTCCGGCGGAACGGCTGAAAACTACGCCGCCGGTTTGTGGAAGGTCGTGCAACACGGCCTGGGCTGGCCGGTCGCGGGCGTTTCGCGCCTCACCGGCTCAAATCTGAAAAGGAGAATTGAACTCATGCTGAACACCAAACACCAAACTGAAAGATCATTGCTTCGCCGTTTGACGACGGCGACGGCCTTGTGCGGATTGTTCGTGATGGCTGTTGCCACTGTCTGGATGACACGTGGGAATGTGCAGGCTGCGAACTTGCCAATACCCCAGCCGCTACAAAAAGCCGTAGCCGCTGTTTTGCCGCCAGAACAAAATGCTGACTTGTTTGTTTTGGCGACGCCAACTCCAACATCAACGCCAGCCAGTCAACCGAGTGAAACTCTAACGCCGGAACCTCAAGAACCTGTGACTGCTGAGTTGCCTTTTGAAAGCGCACCGGAGTTTCCGGTGGCAATCACGCGCGTAAAAATAATCATTGGCGGTGCAACACAGTTTCAGAACAAAGATCATCATTTAGTTGATGGACGAGACGGAAAACTGGAAGTTCAACTTCACAATCCGAGTAACCGCAGGATTACCAAACTGGCATTTTTATTGACGAACCTTCCATACTGGGGAGATCGAGATTCAGGGATTTTTGCAGAGGTGAGTGAAAGTAGTGCTTTGAATAGCTTTACGATTACCAGCCGTATACATCCGGAAAGCAGGTTAAACGGCTTAGAGCTAACGGATCATTTGAATAGTTTTCGTCTGGAGTTACGAGGCGTTCAATTTGAGGGCGAAGACGGGATGAGCTATGTCCAGAAAGATAAAAACAAGAACAGAACTCTGACGAAGATGACTTCACACTGGCCGACGTCGAATCAACTGGTGCTGAATTTTCGCCCCGTGGACGGTCAGGCGTCTGCTACAAATGAGCTTGGCCCAGTTCAACCAATGACTGCCAGCTTGCGCCCGAAGATCACTTATCGCGAACGCGCTCAATACACCAAAGAAGCTCGCGATCAAAAGGTCGAAGGCACAATTGTTTTGAGTGCTGAGTATGGTGCTGATGGCGTCATACGCGACATCAAAGTCGAACGAGGTTTGCCTTACGGTCTGACCGAATCGGCGATTGAAGCCGCGAAAGCCATTCGCTTTGATCCGGCGATGAAAGATGGTCAACCGGTCAGCGTGCGCGGCAAGATGGAATTTTACTTCAGCCTCGGTCAGTAACCTTGAAGCGTCTTCAAACACTCTGAAGGGAAAATAAAAACGGCGCGTGTGGCGAAAGTTCTTCGTCACACGCGCCGTTTTTATATGTTCGACAAACTGAAGTTTGTCGGAGATTCCCGGAATCACTTTCCTGGCTGAAACCACGACAAACTGAAGTTTGTCGGACACTTACCGCCGAAAATGAATAGCTAGACAGTTCGCCCCACGCCAAGTCGCAGGTGCTATAATCCTGCCATAGTTCAGAAAGGTGCAGTTTTATGCTGAAAGAAAAACTTCCTGCGATTGGGCGCGCGCTTTCCTTGCTGCTTTTGGTGGTGACGATTGCCGTCATTGTTTCGGCTTTCATTCGTGCGCGGCGAAGGCCGGTTCCTCCGGGACCGATCAAGTCCGAACCCAAGCTCAAGGCCAACGTGACTTCGCGCGTCGAAGGTTACGAGCGCGTCATGATGGATGAACACGGCCACGAAAAGTACAGGCTGCGCGCGGCGGTGGATACGGCTTATGACGACGGGCGGCACGAGATGGAAAAGGTTGACCTGACGGCGCTTGGCGAAATTCAGAAAGACGGCAAGCAAAAATCCGTGCGGATCACTTCAGAACTTGGCGCTTACACTCCAGACCAAAGCCTGGTTACATTTGAAACCAACGTCGTCGTCACCAGCAGCGAAGGTTTGGAAGTCACCACTCAAAAGCTGAATTACGATCAAAAAGCCGAAATGGCAAACACCGATGTCGCCGTTCAGTTCAAGCACGGAGAAATCAGTGGCTCGTCCGTTGGCGCTCAGCTTTATACCAAAGAACATCTGCTGAATTTGGCCAAAGATGCACATATCGTGGCTACGCCTGCCAATCAGCCCACCAGTCAGAAAGACCCGAAAAAGAAAAACGGCCAGCCTGTCGAAATGCGAAGCGACAAAGCCAGCTACGCCGAAGCTCAGGGAGTCGCACGGTTTGAAGGCAATGCCAACATCACTCAAGGCCCAAAATTCGCTCACGCCGATTTGATTACAGGCGTTATCAACGTTCAGGCCAAAAAGCTGGAGCGTGTGGAAATGCGCGGCAATTCGTTGCTGAAGTCTCAGGAAAAGACCAAGACTTCCGAGCTTCAGGCGCGCGATTTGGATTTTTATTTCGACGAAGTTCAGCACTTGAAACAAGCTGTCGCCACTGGATCGGCGCGCGCGACTTCGCTGGAAAAAGATTCTCCGCGTGAAATCACCGCTGAAAAGATTGAAGCTTTTTACGCTCCAGGCGAGAAGGAAAGCCTGTTGCAATCGGTTGTGACTCAAGGCCGCACGACGATGAAGATTGAAGCCGTCGAAGGCGCGGCAAACGCCAAAGAAGTCTCGGAAAGGATTATTGAAGCCGACACGGTCAATGCCGCTTTCCGCGAAGACGGCGTAAATATGGCCAGAGCCGAAGCCACGGGCAACGCCGTTTTGACGATCACTCCGAAAACCGTCAAGCCCAAATCCGACCGTCAACGGCTGACCGCAGCGAAGTTCACCGCTGACTTTTTTCAGAAAGGCAACGCGATCAAAACCTTCCTGGCGGACGGAA
>JAGNMH010000006.1:11119-25157 GCA_017991275.1 Acidobacteriota bacterium | reverse complement strand
GGGGTTACGTGCGGCGGATTGTGGAGCCGAAATTGTTGCCACGACACTGTGCGGGTACACAGCGGAAAGCCGCGGCGCTCAACTGCCTGCGTTTGATCTGTTGGCAAAACTGGCAGGCAAGCTGAGTTTGCCGCTGATTTGCGAAGGGGGAGTTGGGTCTCCTGAACAGGTGCGGCAGGCTTTTGATTACGGGGCTTTTGCCGTTGTTGTCGGCACGGCCATCACAGGCGTAGGCCATTTGGTTGAACAGTTTGCCGCTGCCAGCCAAAACTCGAAAATGAGATCGGAATTTTGAGTTTTGGGTGATTGCAAGGCATGAGGGCATTGAGTATGATGCGGCTCGGTTCAATGAAACCCATCCAGCCTTTAAGAGTTGAAAAGATTTTGCTTTGAATGAAATTTTTAGAGAGGTGTTTTCAAGCGAGCAGATCATCAGCAGACTCGAAACAGCAACCAACAATAATTCAGGCTATAATTCAGAAAAGACCAAATGGTGACCGGCAAGGTGCCAGTCTTTACAAACAACAAACGCAGGGAGATAAAAGGCAATGACCACAGCAGGACAAAAACAAGCACACAGTTCTCATTACCTGAACCCTGATCTTAAAAGCCCTTTGGCGCAGGATTTTGAAGACCGTCTGACTGAACTAATTGTAGGTCAGGATCGCGCAGTGCGCCGCATTACAGGTTTATATCAAATCTTTTTGGCGGGCTTGTCCCACCCAGGCCGCCCGATTGGCACGCTGCTGTTTCTGGGGCCGACCGGGTCAGGGAAAACACGTGTTGTCGAAGCAGCGGCTGATGTCCTGTTCGGCGATTCAATGTTGATAACTAAAATTGACTGCGCTGAATTCCAGCATTCGCATGAAATCGCCAAGCTCATCGGCTCACCCCCTGGTTATCTGGGGCATCGCGAAACTTCTCCGTTGTTGACCCAGGAAAATGTTGATCGTTCGCACAGCGAAACTTTGAAACTTTCGCTGGTATTGTTCGACGAAATTGAAAAAGCCAGTGACGCTCTTTGGCAATTGCTGCTGGGCATTCTGGACAAAGCCACGCTGACTTTGGGCGACAACCGCCGAGTGGATTTTTCGCGCTCGATTGTAGTGATGACTTCGAACTTGGGAGCGCGAGAGATGAGCGAATTGATTTCTGGTGGCATTGGCTTTGCGCCGAAGTCCGGAGTGATTGACGCCGATGTTGACCAGAAGATTTACCGAACAGCTTCAGAAGCCGCCAAGCGCAAGTTCTCGCCGGAGTTCATGAACCGCATTGATAAAGTCGTGGTCTTTCGCAGCTTGCGCGATGAGCATTTGCGACAGATTTTGGAGATCGAATTGAAAGCCGTTCAGGATCGAATTTTGCGCGGAACCGGCGACAAGTTCATTTTCAAATGCACCGATGCCGCTAAGCAGTTTTTGCTGGAAGAGGGCATTGATTTCAAATACGGCGCTCGCCATCTGAAACGCTCCATCGAACGTTTTCTGGTTTATCCGTTGTCGAATCTGATTGCCACCAGACAGGTGGCAATGGGCGATTTGCTGGTAGTGGATTATTCGTCGGAAATTGGCAAGCTGGTTTTTGCGAAGGAAGCAGGCGGCGCTTTGATCGCCAGCGATACGGGTTATCGTGATTATCCCGACCACAATGCTTTGAGTGTCGGCAATGCTGTTTCGTTTGGAACGCCGGAGTATGGCCCTGCTCCGGCCAGAGCCAGAGAGTAAACGATTAGCGGAAGTCGGTAGTCGGAACTTTCGTGGTTACCGACTTCCGACTGATGATTCCTCTAATTCAATTTCCATCCTCAACAAAGCCGAACTCAGCGTTTTGCCTTGTGGGTCAGTTTTCAGCGAAACCGTCCCGCCCCCACCTAAAGATTCATAAAGCAGAAAATTCAGGGAATTCAGATTTGGCAACTCAAAGCGCTCAACTTTGCCTTTGCAAATTCCGGCGAAGTGCTGCTTGACGCGTTCGGCTGTTACTTCGCGGACAAGGATTGGGTAAAACTCCGGGCTGCGAGCGATCAAACCAATGTTTGATGTGTCGCCTTTGTCGCCGGAACGAGCGTGCGCGATTTTCAGAAGTTGAACTTTCATCTCACCTCAGAAAGTTCAGAGTTCACGCTTCAGCGTGTTTCCGTATCCAGTCACGCTGAAGCGTGAACTCTGAACTATTTTACTTGATTGCGTAAGTCTTGCTCAGCTTGTTGCGATCATTCGTCACGGTGAAGCTTTTCTTCGCCGCATTCACCGAAACGCGGATCATATTCGCGGCGTCGTTCTGAGCTTCCAGATTGGCTACGAAATCAGCCGGAGCATTCTGTTCGTCAGTGCTGGAAATGTTACGGTGAACCTGCCAAAGGTCTTTGATCGTTGACGTATTCTTGGCGGTTTTGACTGTGTCCGGGTGTCCGCCTTTGCGCGGGCCGTTGTTCATAATCGCGGCAGTTGGTTTGATGGCGTTGACCAACAAAGGACTGTTACTGGTCTCGGCTCCATGATGAGCGATTTGGAATAGATCAATTTCGCCGATCAGATTCGTAGGGCAAATCAGTTTGTGTTCTATGTTCCAGGTCAGATCGCCCGAATCCAGAAAATCGAAATTGCCGTAACGTAGCACAAACACAACACTTCGAGCGTTGTCCGAAGGGTCAGGGTCTTGCAATTTGGCTTCGTCGCATTGTTTTGAAGGTGATGCTTTGACTTTCATGGGCATTACTTCGCCAGCCGCCGCCAAAACCTGCAAAGAGATTTTCGGAGTCCCTGCCGCCTGTTTCAGTTCAATCGTGCTACCCGGAGACAAGGTGTTGGTTTTGCCGCCCGCCGCCGCTTTATAAGCTGCGTACTTTTCGGCAAAGGTTTTGTCTTCCTGCAATGAATCCATCGGGCCATGATCGTAAAACTTGCCGATCTTGATTCGTTTGGCCAGTTCTGGGACTCCGCCGTAATGGTCTGTGTGATAGTGAGTGATGATGAGATGGTCAATTTGAGTAATGTTGGCGGCTTTCATCCCGGCTTCTATGCGCTTGGCGTCGCGGCCTTCAAAGCCAGGCCAGCCGGTGTCTACCAGAATGGATTCACCCGCCGGAGTGACGATCAAAGTCGCCGCACCGCCCTCAACGTCCACATAAAAAATTTCAAGTTGCCGTTTGGGGCTTTGGGATTGAACCGAAGTGATGCTCACCGCTGCAATCAAGCTGGCGAACAGGCAAAAAGACAAAAATCGTTTCATCTGAAGTTTCCTCATTGAAAAAATAGTGCGCGGAATTTGTGCGCGGATAATAGGCGAAAACCGGTGATCGGTACAGGATTGCCGGCGCAATTTACGCGCACTCATCATTTGCTATAATCCCGCTGCCTTAGCATAGGCAAGGAACACAAATGCAAAGCGACGCAATCAGCAGTGAATCTAATAATCGGCTAGTCCGTCTGAAGGATTATAGATATTCGGGCGAACTACTGTCGCTCTTTCTTACCTTTCTATTTCTGCTCACACTTTACGCGCTGGCCACGATTTTTTTTCCTGAAAGCTGGGCGACGACGCTTAAGGCTCTGACTATCACTTTGGCTGGTTTGGCGGTGTACGTCATTACGGTCAAGCTGCAACAGCGCTCTGCGCTCGGAACCTTGGTCAGAGTCAGCGAGCGGCAATTTCCAGAATTGTTCAATCTGGCGTCCATCGCCGCCGAACGACTGTCCAGTCCGCCCGTTCCGGTTTACGTCAAACGTTCGTCGGAAATGAACATTTACACGCTGGGTTTGTGGCAGCGGCCAATCATCGTTTTGACTTCTTCGCTGGTTGACCAGATGGAATCGGACAGCCTGCAGTTTTTCATCGGACGCGAAATAGGCCACATTCAAGCAGGGCACACCTGGTTGCGAACTTTACTGAAGCCGCTGGGCGCTGACGTGCCTGTGATAGGCAAATTGCTCAACAGCGTTATATTCGGTGATTGGATCAACCGCACGGAGTTCACGGCAGACCGCGCCGGTTTTGTCGCCTGCCGGTCGCTGACGACGGCAGTCAGCACTATGCTCAAATTCGGCGTCGGCATACGGTTATATGAAAAACTGGATATCCGCGAGTTTCTGGAACAGATCAACGAAGTGCGAAACGTCGGCGGACATTTGACCGAAATCATGGCTGAGATGCCTTATCTGACTCAGCGCATTCGTTCGATAGTCAGGTTTGCCTTGTCAAAAGAGTTCCAGCCATTCGCTTCTGAAAAACGCCGCAACACGCAAATCCTGAAGGACATTCCAGAAGCCTTCGTTTCTTCGAAGCTGAACATGGACGAATTAGACCTGCCTTTGCCGGTCAAACCGCCTGCTGCTCGCAGTGCCAAACCGCCCGCAGTCGCATTGCCGAAAGCTCCGTTGAGTCAACCCGAAGAGCACATTACCGTAGCTGACTTGACGCTTGATGATCTGGCTGCCGAACAAGCAGATGCCAACGATTTCGATCCTCGTATGATGTTGTTGGGCATGGGGGACTTGTCGGAATTCAATTTACGCCGTTTGATGACGCGAATCGGGCGGAATCAAGACAACGACATTGTTTTGAACAGTGACCGCATCAGCCGTTACCACGCCGAAATCGTCCGCGACGGTGAGACGATGAAGGTCGTGGATAAAGGCAGCCGCAACGGAGTTTGGGTCAATGGTCAGCGCGTTCGGGAATCCGCTGCAATCAAACCCGGGGATAAGCTTCGCATTGGACGACTGGAATTCAAATTCGTAATGAAAAGGTGATTGATGATGGAAAACAAAATTCGCGCGATGGCCGAGGAGAGTTTGAATGCCAAGCGATCTTTTTTTGAACAATCATCCTCGCAAGTAGCCGAAGCCGCTCGATTGATTGTTGCCGCGATGCGAGCAGGTGGAAAGCTGTTGATTTTCGGCAACGGAGGCTCGGCTGCGGACGCTCAGCACATTGCGGCTGAACTGGCTTTCAAGATGGGGCGCGAGCGGCAAGCTCTGCCGGCAATTGCCCTGACCACCGACACGTCCTTGTTGACGGCCATCAGCAACGACAGGCATTTCGACTTTATCTTTGCGCGTCAGATTCAAGCCATAGGTGGCAAAGGCGACATCGCGCTGGCGATTTCTACCAGCGGCAATTCGCCGAACGTCATCGCTGCGGTTGAACAAGCTCGCGCGATGGAGATCACTACGATTGGTTTGCTGGGTGTTGGCGGTGGGAAAGTGGCGGAATTGGTTGACCTGGCTTTGATCGTTCCGCATGCCGAAACTCCGCGCATTCAGGAGGTTCACATCACCATCAGCCACATCATTTGCCAGTTGATCGAAGATGAGTTGTGTCCGATGTAATACGATGTAAGCAGGAAGGTCACGATTATGGCGAGTTGCAGTGTTTGTGGAACCGAAAATTCAGATGTGAATGTCTTCTGCGCAGGGTGTGGAATGATACTGTCGCCCGTTAAATTGGCGGACACGGTTCTGGAAGAAACACAGCCAATCCGCCAGACGCCTGAAATCACAGTCACGGGATTAAACGCTCAGGAAAGCGCAGGCACAACCCAGCCATCCTTTTTGCCTAAGCCGTCACCCACCATCTCTCTAACTCGAACTTACTCTTTACCGCCTCCGCCCGTCGTGCCGGAAAAGAAGCGAACCGGTTATTTGTGGCGGTTCTTGAATTGGCGACGGCGCAATGGCGTGGGTCAAACTCCGCCGCCGTATTCATGGTCGTCAGGCGCATTTGAAGCCAGGGTCCCATTGGTTGAATCTTTTCGTTTTGTGCATGAGCCGATTAGCGGAAACAGCGCCTACAGGTTCGTGGGGCGACAATCCGAACTGGAATCTTTTGCCCAGCGAATTCTGTTTTCCGAGGGCGGCTCGTTTCTGGTGACAGGCTATCGCGGAGTCGGCAAAACCTCGTTTATCAATCAGGTCATACGTCAGTTGGAAGCTGCGGCGCGCTGGGCTGGAACGTTTTTAGGGCGAACGGAAGTCGTAGATATTTATCTGAACATCGCGCGACCCATTCAGCCCGGAGAGTTGATGCACCATATCATTCGGCGGCTTTATGACCGATTGGCGGAAAAGGGCATTTACCAATTTCTGAATAAAAATTTGCAAGATGAACTGACGCTGGCTTACCAGCGGACTTCGGTCAATATGGCGCGCAAGCTGGCGGAAGCCTCAGAGCGAAACTTTGGATTCAACGAAGCAAGTCTGGGCGGTGAATGGTTGAAAGCTACGGTGAAGGCTTCCTGGAATTCCAAACAAAGCCGAACTCAGAATTACGAAATGTCTTTTCTGGGTTATGACGACAAAGCGGCTGAACACGACATCATCCGGCTTTCTCGATTGTTGGCCGCCGGTTATACAAAATCGGAAAACCGGCTGACGCGATTGCGTCGTGCCTTTGCCGGACAGGAAGCCGATAGGACTCGACTGAAAATCGTCTTTGTCTTCGACGAACTGGACAAACTGGAAGAGTTCAAAGTCAAAGCCGAAGACGATTCCAAGCCAGTGATAGATCAAATTCTCGGCGCGTTGAAAAATCTCTTCACGACTTCGGGCGTGACATTCATTTTTGTCGCCGGCAAGGATTTGCAGGAGCGATGGTTGGAAGACGTAGGCAAAGGCGACAGCGTTTATGAAAGCGTCTTTTCTTATGACAAATACCTGCCTTGCATGTGGGCGGATGTGAACGCCGTTTGTGATGGGTTGGTGGATTGGAACAGGGGACTGGCAGCTTATGAAAAACAGGTTTTCGCCGATTTCAAAATGTTCCTGTCTTACAAAGGGCGAGGCATTCCGCGCCGCATCATCCGCACGTTCAATGAATACGTCGAATGGAGCAGCAATTATCCGGCGCTGGCTTTCACCCGGCAGAGTCTGCGCCGAGTTCGGTTCTACGCAGGGCTGCAAGAAGCTCTGGCCAAAAACGACAAGCTGCTTTTTGGAGAATCTCACGAAGAAGCTCTGGGCACGCAAAGCGACAAACGACGATTGGGTGTTTACTACCTGATTGACTGGATCATCAACCAAGGCGCGACAGAGTTTACGCTGAAAGATGCTTTGCGAGCTTCAGGGCGATTGAGCGCCAAGATTGCATTGGCGGAAGAGATAGCTCCGGGCATCATTGAAGAAATCATCAGAATTCTGGTTGAGCATGATTATCTGCAGGAAATGCAGAAAGGTCTGGATCAGGTGGTCATTGGCAATGCTGTGGCTCGTGACGAACGAAAGTATCGAGTCGCATCTCGCCGATTGGTGGAAATGGGCGGTTCGGTGGAAGAGGTAAACGAGGACGCTTTGCTTTTTGCTGAAGCGGGGAAAACTATTGTTCGACAGAGAGAGCGCATCAAGAGAATTGGTCATTACAGCGTCATAGACCTGATCGGTCAGGGAGGAATGGGTACGGTTTACAAAGCAACCGATGATCTGACTGGGATGACAGTCGCGGTTAAGGCTCTCAACGAAGATTTAGGCCGTCGCGAAGAATTCCTCCAACGATTTGAGCGGGAAGCAAATGTCATGAGCAAGCTTCATCACCCGAACATCGTGCAGTTTTACGATTGGGGAGTTGATATGGAAGGGCGCAACTACATTGCGATGGAATATCTGGATGGCCTGACGCTGGATAGCGTCGTTGTTCGGGTGGGAAAGATGGGGCTTGAGTTTGCAGTGCCGATTGCAATCGCTGTGGCCGAAGCCGCTCATTACATCAACGAACAGGGCTACGTCAGAAACGACATTAAACCGCATAACATCATGCTGACGACCACCGGGCGCGTTTGCCTTTTGGACTTCGGAATCACCAAATCGGTTAAGCCGGCAGGCGTACCTAACTCTTTGTCGCTTACGAAATCCGGCGCTTTTGTCGGCACACCTCTTTACGCTGCGCCAGAGCAATTTGATCGAGGTGAAGCCGATGCACGCGCGGACATTTATTCGGTTGGCGTAGTGCTTTATCGCATGCTGACTGGCGTTCTCCCGTTTGACGGCGAAGGAGCATTTGAAATCATACGTGCCCATTTGAATCAGAAGCCGGAACCGCCATCCAAATATGCCTTCGTGCCGGAGGCGATTGAGACTGTGGTATTGAAATGCCTGGAGAAAAAGCCTGAAGACCGATTTCAGACAGGCGCGGAATTGGCTAAGGCATTAACTGAGGCGATTGGCGATTTAGCTCCTGCGGATTTGTCATCGCTGGTTGGCAAAGTAAAAGCTGAAGTCGCCGAAATTGACGCCGTTAATCGAATTACGACGCTTGCTCCTTCTTCTAGTTCTTTGATCGTGCCGCAGATGGCCATTGAGCCGGAAGAAGTGGCAATGCCTTCGCCTGCAAGTGCGACAGGCCAATTGGCCAAACAGAAACCATCGGCGACTGAACCTGAGGCGACTATGGAAGTTGCGATTCCGGCTCCCGTGCCACAAGCGCCGACAGAATTTCTGGCGAGTGATCAAGAAGAACTTGAGCCATACTTGATTTACATTGCCGGCGACGATGAGAGGCTGGGACTTGGCGACACGTCAGAATTGCGAGAGTACAAACTGTTGCCGGAAACCAGTATCGGCAGAAGCCCGCAAAATGTCATCGCGCTAAGCGACGCCAAAGTTTCACGACACCACGCAACGATCAATTACGAGAATGGACTGTGGATATTACATGACCTCAATTCGTTTCGCGGCGTTTACGTCAATGAGGCCAGGGTTATTGATTCTTGCCGATTGGCCGACGGAGACAAAATTCGGCTTGGCGATTCTGTCTTTCTTGTGAGGTTGCCGTAATAAAAGTCGCTCGATCCGACAAGTCGTCCTGATATTTAATTTACCGGGGAGTAACGGTTGGCGACGTACTGGTTCAAAATCTCAATGAACTCCGGGACGATGCCAGCACCTTTCAGCGTAGTTCTCAACTTTCCATCAACGAACACAGGAGCGCGTGGTTCCTCGCCGGTTCCAGGCAAGCTGATGCCGATGTTGGCGTGTTTGGATTCGCCGGGGCCGTTGACTACGCAACCCATGACCGCGACTTTCATCTCTTCGACGCCTGTGAACTGATCTCGCCAAATTGGCATTTGCCCGCGCAGGTAATTGCCGATGTCTTCGGCCATCTCCTGAAACAGAGTGCTGGTCGTTCGTCCGCAGCCCGGACAAGCTGTGACTTGCGGAGTGAAGCTGCGAATGCCGAGCGATTGCAGAATCTGTTGAGCGACGATTACTTCTTCTGTGCGCGAAGCGTTCGGCGCTGGCGTCAAGCTGACGCGGATGGTGTCGCCGATGCCTTCCTGCAACAGAATCGCCATCGCGGCTGAACTGGCGACAATTCCTTTGGCTCCCATTCCGGCTTCGGTCAAACCCAGGTGAAGGGCGTAATCTCCGCGCCCGGCCATTTCTCGGTAAACATCAACCAAATCCTGAACGTCCGAACATTTTGCGCTGAGTATGATTCGTTCGCGCGGCATGCCGTAACTTTCAGCCAGTTCGCCGGAGTCAATTGCGCTGCGAACGATGGCTTCTTTCATCACGTCTTTGGCGTCCAGCGGTTCGGGCAGTTTGGCATTTTCGTCCATTAGCCGAGCCAGCAAAGCTTGATCCAGCGAGCCCCAGTTGACTCCAATGCGAACCGGTTTTTCGTTTTCCAGTGCGACATCAATCATCTGTTTGAAGTTGTCGTCGTGGCGTTTGCCTGCGCCTACGTTGCCAGGGTTGATTCGGTACTTGGCCAGAGCGCGCGCGCAATCTTTGAACTCGGTCAGCAGAATGTGTCCGTTGTAATGGAAGTCGCCGATGATTGGAGTCTTCAATCCGGCATCATGCACACGAGCCGCGATTTCCGGCACGGCTGCTGCGGCTTCTTTGTTATTGACGGTGATGCGCACCAGTTCCGACCCGGCTTGAGCGAGTTCGATGATTTGCTTGGCGGTTCCGGCTGCGTCGGCGGTGTCTGTGTTGGTCATTGATTGGACGACGACTGCGTTGCACCCGCCGACCATGACTCCGCCGATGTTTGCTGCTACGGAGTTTCTGCGATTGATCTTGGCCATAAGTTTTGAATTTGAAGTTGATGATGTGGTTAAAGGAAGCCAGATTTTAGGCGACGAGTTTGGGCTTCGCAAACTCCGCCCAAACTATGCGCCTGGTATTAGGCAACGGCGGATTGACCCTGTGAAAGTTTGTCGGATAAACTCTGTTGCGTCAGTGAAGAGATCGCGCCTCACTTCCGTCCCTCAAAATAGAAAATCTCCTGACTGACTTGTTGCAGAATGCGAACTTGTTTGTCCCTTCAGATCGTTGATCCCAATGTCAGGCTTTTTCATGCGAATCCTGCTCTACATTTCGTTGTTGTCCCTGCTCGACTGCCTGCTGCGGTTTGTCTTGTTGTGTTTGAGAGCGACCAAATCCAGCAAGGTGATGGCGGCCAAAAGCGATACAACCAACGGTTGCGTAATTTTGATTGCCGCCCACGATGAAGCTGGAATCATAGGAGCAACTGTAGCCGAGTTGAAGGATCAAATTAATGAATGGCCGAACAGCAGTTTATGGGTGGTTGCCGACCGTTGCACTGATTCGACTGCCGAAGAAGCGGCAGCCGCAGGTTCGGAAGTCGCAGTTCGCTCTGACGGGAGATTTGGAAAAGGAGCGGTCATCGCTTGGTGGATGGAGCATTACAAATTGGTCTGGCAAGGCAGAAGTGCAGTAGTCATTTTGGATGCCGACAGTCGAGTTAAACCAGGCAGTTTATTGAAGTTGCGACAAGCAATGGCTGATGGAGCCGATGCCTGTCAAATGTTTGTGTCGCCAGATGCTGGCACGACTTCAGGACGATTAGCCGGATGGTCTGAAGTATTGATGCAGCAAATTGACGACGAAGCCAGGCGGCGCTGTGGTTGGCCAGTTCCTTTGCGTGGAACCGGTATGGCTTTTCGATGCGATTTGTTGGCTGAGCTTGCGCCGCGATTGCACACTTACGCCGAGGATTTAGAGCTAGACGTTATTCTGGCTTCTCGACAGGCACGAGTGGAGTTCGTTCCCGAAGCTGTTGTTTTTGACCCCAAACCTCAGCACGTGGATGGGGCTTCCAGGCAGCGTGCCAGGTGGTTTCAAGGTCAGTTGCAGGTGCTTGGTGATTACCGCGGTGAATTTTTCAAGGCACTGATGACGAGTGGCGCTGGAGCTTGGTTTTTACTATGGCTGTTGATGTTACGCCCGAAGATTCTGCTTATCGGATTACGCGTGCTTTTGCTGTTGGTCGGTTTTTTTTATTCGCCTCTGTTGTATGTGGCGCTGGCTGGATTGGCGATGGACGTCATTTATTACTTGGCAGGAGCGGCGATTGTAGATAACCCGCGACGCTACCTGCTAGACCTGCTCTCAGTGCCGCGTTATGCATTGATGTGGCTTTATAGTTTCGGAACAGCTTTGATTCGACGAAGGGTTTGGTTGCGAGCAGGGCGATAAACCGATTTCGATTTAACGTATAGTCCCCAAAATAATGGAAGCACCAATGAAGATTCTTTTCCCATATCTTGCACGTTGGAGATCGGCAAATCGCAGCCGTTATCACCAACTTTTGACACATCTTTGTGAGTTGGGCCACCAGGTTTTTGTACTGACTGCGCCGCCAATGGCGCTTAATGACATTAGCGCCAACGACCTTTCTGTAGATGAGAAACTTCCAGAAGGGCTTACTATCAGTGAATTAAGCGCTCCGGCGGCTTTGCGTTCATTTTGGCGAATGCCAGTTCGGCGCTCCAAGTTGTTGAAAAAAGGTCTTGTTTCAATTACGTCGTTTAATCAGATTCGCCGTTTTATTGCCAAAGAGAAGATTGATTTATTGTTGCTGTACAACCTGCCGCAAGCGCCTTTGTTGCATTTGGCCGAATGTCACACGCATTTTGATCTGGCCGATGACCTTGTAGCCATGATGGAAGTCGAGCTGGGCATAATTGCCAAAGCAGGCATGATGACGGCTGCCAACGCTGTTCAACAATATATGCTGGCTAAGGCCGAAACTGTTACGGTTGCCTCCAGCGTGTTGGCAGAACAGATCAAGCGTCCGGTATTGATGCTGCCGAATGGCGCTGATGTGGATGAATTGGATCAAATTGATGATAGAGAATGGCGGGGGCAAAAATCCGGGACGACAGTTGGCTTTGTCGGCGCGTTTGAATACTGGGTAGATTTTGAGTTGGTTCTAAAAACCGCTTGTCGCTTGCCGCACTTGACTTTTCTGCTGGTCGGCAGCGGCAGAAGGTTGGCGGATATCAATCGCATGATTGCTGAATTCAATCTGAAAAATGTCGTGTTGACTGGTGCAAAGCCCTACCGCGAAGCGATGAGTTACGTTGCCGGGATGGATGTCTGCTTGCTGCCGTTTACTAAAGACGCGGTTTCGGATGGTTCGTGCCCTTTGAAGTTGTTTGAATATGCTGCGATGCGAAAGCCGATTGTCAGCACTCCGACTCGTGAAGTTTCCCGAATTGGACAGGGATGGATTTCATTTGCCGAAGATGATGCAGGTTTTGCCGACGCCATTGAGTCCTTGCTTGCCAATCGCCGTGCCGTTACTCAGGCAGGTGAAACTGGTCGGGCAATGGTTGAACAGCTTTATAACTGGCCGAATCTGACACGGCAATTTGAAGAGCTGCTGCTCAAAGGCGCGGTTCCTGGCTTTGAACCAGCCAGGACAAGGCGTCTGGTATTAGAAACTCTGGCATCGGATTTAGAGCCTCAGCCTTGAATGTTCTCTATTTCGCCTGATCTGAAAATTTCAAAAAAACTCGGAGGTCTGAAATGAAGAAAGCTGTTTTTGCCTGCTTCCTGCTGTCGTTGTGTGTGTCTGTAAACTCCGCTCAACAAAGTAACCCTGAAGGCAAAGCTGTGGGTAAGACTGAGGTTGTGTTACTCGGCACCGGGACGCCGAATGCCGATCCTAATCGTTTCGGGCCGGCAGTTGCCATTGTTGTAAACGACGTTCCATACGTGGTTGATAGCGGAGCGGGAGTGGTTCGCCGTGCAGCGGCGGCGGCTCAAAATGGAGTGAAAGGTTTGGCTGTGGCAAGCCTGCGACGGCTGTTTATCACGCATCTGCATTCGGATCACACCATAGGCTTGCCGGATTTCATTTTCACTCCGGCTGTTTTGGAGCGTGATGCACCGCTGGAAATTTTCGGCCCGCCTGGAACAAAGCGAATGACGAATCACATCCTGAAAGCCTTTGCCGAAGACATAAGTATCCGATTGAAAGGTCTGGAGCCTTCCAAACCTCGCGGATATGAAGTGCGAACTCAGGACGTGAAGCCAGGAGTCGTTTACAAAGATGCAAATGTCACGGTTAAGGCCTTTGCCGTTAAACATGGTTCTTGGGCGAATGCTTACGGCTATCGTTTTGAAACGGCTGATAAGGTGATTGTTGTTTCAGGAGATTGCGCTCCAAGCGAAAGCATTATCGAAGCCTGTAATGGGTGTGATGTGCTGGTTCACGAAGTTTATTCAACCGCAGGCTTTGCCCGGCGTCCGCCGGAATGGCAACGGTATCATTCCAATTTTCATACTTCATCGAAAGAACTTGCTGAAATCGCAGCTAAAGCAAAACCTAGGTTACTGGTTTTGTACCATCAATTATTCTGGGGAACTACATCAGCAGAGTTAGTTGATGAGGTGAAAAAATACTATCAAGGTAAGATTGTTTCGGGAAATGATTTGGATATTTTTTAGATCAGAAGTTACTAAAAATAACTTTTTTCTGTAAATACAAAAATTATGTTGACGGCTTTTCAGTAATTAGAGTATAACCTGACTTCGTTGAACGTAGTTGTTATTGAAGTTTTCGCGGGCTGATTTTCGCAAGTTGAAAGAAGCAGGAACTCGAAAACTAGATAGCAAAAAATAATTTTACAGGAATTTGTTTTAGGAAGATTTTAGGAAAACCATTTTAGGAAAACCATGTTGCTCAAAGGACACAACAATTTGATGACAGTCGAGGCCGTCGGGCGCATTAAACGCGCCGCCTGTTGGCAATCGAGCAGCTTGGTGTCCTTTGGAGGCAACTCCTACAC
>JAGNMH010000006.1:0-11019 GCA_017991275.1 Acidobacteriota bacterium | reverse complement strand
ATTTTAGGAAAACCATGTTGCTCAAAGGACACAACAATTTGATGACAGTCGAGGCCGTCGGGCGCATTAAACGCGCCGCCTGTTGGCAATCGAGCAGCTTGGTGTCCTTTGGAGGCAACTCCTACACGCCATTCAGTCCATTAAGTTCAATGATGCTGCGAGATAAAGGCCAACAGCCGAGAACCGCCGAATCCATAGTCGGCGATTATTTCTTTAATCAGCATTGTTAGATCAGCGGGAGCGGTTTCCCGCTCCCGAAAATTCCAAGTCAATAAGTTAGTTTAGGAATTCCAGGCGAGCGGGCCGCTTCAGCGATAACTTCTGAAGCTGGCCCGCTTTTTCGTTTTGCGGTTTTGGATTCAGAACAGAGTTTATAAGCCGGAGATGCTCGATGGCCGAGCACTGGACTGTAAACCCAAGGTAGACGTGTGTCTGCAAGTAGGTTCGATTCCTACCTTCGGCATTGTTATGGGAGTGTAGTGTAACGGTAGCACGCTGGATTCCAGTCCCAGTTGTCAGGGTTCAAATCCTTGCACTCCTGCTATTTTTGTTAGCTACTTTAGAGGCGTGGCGGAATGGTAATCGCACTGGTCTGCTAAGCCAGGGAGCAGTTTGTCTCGTGTGGGTTCGAGTCCCACCGCCTCTGTTTAGTTATTTTATCGGTTATGGAGAGTTAGCTTAATTGGCTAAAGCAGTAGTCTTGAAAACTACCGTCGGTTAATACCGTTGAGGGTTCGAGTCCCTCACTCTCCTTTTAGTTTGTTACTTTGCATTGGTAGCTCAGTTGGAATTAGAGCGTAAGTCTCCGAAGCTTGAGGTCGTGGGTTCGAGTCCCACCCGATGCGTTCTTTCTTAGGCAGGTATGGCGCAATTTGGTAGACGCGGCAGTTTCAAAAACTGTTCGATGAAGGTTCAAATCCTTCTACCTGCATCAGGTGGGTGTGGCGCAATTTGGTAGACGCGCCGGTCTTAGAAACCGGTCGTTGGAGGTTCAATTCCTCTCACCCACATCAAATTTTAGTCGGCGTAGCTCAATTGGAAGAGCGCGAGCTTGCCACGTTCGAGGTCGGGAGTTCGAACCTCCTCGCCGACTCTTTTGCCAACTCTTTTATTGCTGTTTGAAATAAGCACGCTTGGCCGAGTGGATTTAGGCGCAGGGCCGCAAACCCTGCAAGGGCGGTTCGATTCCGTCAGCGTGCTCTGAATTTGATATGCCGAAGTGGCGCAAGTTGGCAGACGCGCGGAGCTTAAACCTTCGTTGATGAGAGTTCGATTCTCTTCTTCGGCATTGCAGTTTTTGCGGGTGGGCAAGTGTTCGGTTAGGTCTCATAAGCCTTGACTTGCTGGGAGCGTTACCCAGACCCGCAATGTTTTGGGGCGTTGGGCAAGTTAGGTTAAGCCGTCAGTCTTTCAAGCTGAAAATCGAGGGTTCAAATCCCTCACGCCCTATCGAGTCCGTGGCCTAATGGCAAGGCAGCGGCCTTTTAAGCCGTGAGATGTGGGTTCAACTCCCACCGGACTCATACGTTTTTTGAAGTTTGCTCCTGTAGCTTAACAGGGAAAGCGGCGCGGAAATGAAGTGTCAGCATCGCACGGACGCTAATGTCCGGGTTCAAACCTCGGCTGGAGTCTTTTTGTTTGGCTGCTGATTGGCTCCTGTAGCTCAACAGGTAGAGCGGCACGCTTATAACGTGTTAGTACCAGATCGGTGCATGATCCGGGTTCAAATCCCGGCGGGAGCATTTTGTTATGGCGGGTGTAGCTCAATTGGTAGAGCGCCTGACTGTGGATCAGGTCATTACCGGTTCAAATCCGGTCACTCGCCCTTCAGTTGTTGGGATGTCGTCTAACTGGCAGGACGGTAGTCTTTGAAGCTGCCTGTCGAGGTTCGAATCCTCGCGTCCCAGTTTTTTGTTTGCACCTGAAGCTCAGATGGTTGTAGCACGCGGCTGATAACCGCGCGGTCGAAGGTTCAAATCCTTCCGGGTGCATTGTACGGGCTTATTAATCTGTTGGGAGTGTAGCAAAGCGGCTAATGCAGCGGCCTGTCGCGTCGCCTATCAAGGGTTCGAGTCCCTTCACTCCCGTTTTGATTGGATCGGTAACTCAATTGTCAGAGTGTCTGCCTCTTAAGCAGGAAGTTATGGGTTCAAGTCCCATCCGATCCATTTAAGTTATTTTTCAGTTACTTTGAGGGATGGCCAAGTGGCAAGGCGCTCGCCTGTTAAGCGAGAGATGCGTGGGTTCGAATCCCACTCCCTCAGTTTTTTCAGAGTGTAGCTCAGTCTGCGCAGAGCGCACGGTTTGGGCCCGTGAGGTCGCAGGTTCGACTCCTGCCACTCTGACTTTTTGCGGCGAATGCTGATGGAACTACATCTTGAAACTATGCGCGTTTCATCAATTCTTGTCGCCGCTATTTGTGAGCGATGCGCTAACGGCAGCGCGCCAGTCTTCCAAACTGGATACAGCGGGTTCGATTCCCGTCGCTCACTTATGCCTCCGTAGCTCAAATGGCTAGAGCAGCCGTCTCGTAAGCGGCAGGTTATGAGTTCAAGTCTCATCGGTGGCTTGTTTTGAGAGATCGTCCAATTGGCAGGACTGCGGATTCTGACTCCGCCAATCGTGGTTCAAATCCACGTCTCTCAGTTATTGGCAGTTACAGGAACGTAGCTCAGCGGCCAGAGCATTGGTCTTACAAACCAGCGGTCGTGGGTTCGAGTCCCGCCGTTCCTATTTTTTTATAGCGTCTTAACAGCCTGGGATCGTAGCCAAATTGGAAAGGCACCAGTCCTGCAAACTGGAAATTGTGGGTTCGAGTCCCACCGGTTCCATCAGATTTTCTGGGTGTGGGGTAGCGGTTGCCCACTTGCCTTGGGAGCAAGCCGACGCAGGTTCGAATCCTGTTGCCCAGACTTTGTTCGTGTAGCTCAGCGGAACTCAGAGAGCGCTGGTCTACGAAACCAGAGGCCGAAGGTTCGAATCCTTCCACGAACATCAAATTTTGGTTGGTTAGCACAACAGGCAGTGCGCTCGGCTGAAGCCCGAACGGACGGGGTTCGAGTCCTCGACCAACCATCAAGACTGAATCGCAAAATTGAGATAGGAGATTTGTGAACAGGTGATGTAGCTCAGCGGAACCAGAGCGACTGCCTCCTAAGCAGTAGGTCGTGAGTTCAAATCTCACCATCGCCGTTTTAGTTGTCCGCATAGCTCAGTCGGCGTGAGCACTCGCATGGTAAGCGAGAGGAGCCGGTTCGATTCCGGCTGCGGGCTTGGCTGATAATTTGAGTCTGTAGTCTAATTGGAATAAAGGCACTCGTCTTCTAAACGAGACCATGCAGGTTCGAATCCTGCCAGACTCATTGTTACATCACGGAGGCTTTATGCTACTCGGCAGAAAAGTTTTGTTACTGAATGCTTCTTACGAACCGCTCAGCCTGGTGACCGCGGCAAAGGCGCTGACGCTGGTATTCAGGCATGTGGCTGAAGTCGTGGAAAAGGATAAGGGTAGAGTGTTGCGTTCTCCTCGCTTCACATTCGAAGTGCCGTCTGTCATTAGGCTGACTCAATACATAGATGTGCGTTCACGTCGCAACAAAGTCACCAACCGGCATCGCATTTTGGCTCGTGACCATTACCGTTGCCAGTATTGCGGCAAGCGTGGAACTGCGTTCGATCTGACTCTTGACCACATTATGCCCAGGTCACGTGGTGGGCGGACAGTGGCCGAAAATCTGGTTTCAGCCTGCCAGTCTTGCAATAACCGCAAAGGCGACCGGACTCCAGAAGAGGCGCGCATGCCCTTGCTAACCAATCCGGCAGCGTTGTTTTACGGATTGGAGCGGGCTGAATTATGCCAGGCGGCTTCAACCAGACCTGAATGGAAAAAGTATCTTTTCCTTGAACGTGCAGACGAAGAGTTCTCGGCGATGGTCGCTTAAAAATTCCTTGCCGTCGCCTGCGCCGGTTCAGTTGAAGAAATGTATTGGTATTTTTTTCGCTGGATTGGCACTGGCGGACGGGATTTTTTACTTTGTTGCACATAGCTTTAGTCAATGTCTTGACAGCTTTACGAGGCGTTTGCTATTTTCACCGTTCGTTAAGGCTCATTTTGCAATGACATACAGGCTCTTAGCTCAGGGGTAGAGCACTACATTGACACTGTAGGGGTCAGCGGTTCAAATCCGCTAGAGCCTATTTTCATCTTGTTTGGCGCATGCCAAATAGTTCAACGTCAGCTCCTTAAGAGTTGCTCAAATTATGCAAAGACGGTTTTTCAATCGAACTAGATAGCTGCGATGATCAAAGCGTCACCTTGGCGCATTCGTCGCAGCGTTTTGCATAAGCAACCGCTGGCGTAGGACCTTACCTAAAGCACTTAAAGTTTCAACACCTGACCTAACAGGCTCAAGCTTTTGGGATTGTCCGCACCGGTAAATTTTAGATTTGAAGTCTGGTATTCGTTATTACTTTGGGCGAATATCAGGGTTCAGGCTACAGAAATCCCATCTGTCTGGCCACAAGTTTAGGTAAACAGTAGTGAGCGAAATAGATAATCAATCCAATCAAGCAGTTTCGTCGGGAGTCCTAGCTGGAATTCCGGCCATTGAAGCCTTGAAGCAACAAGATCGCGACAGCGCCAAAAAAGCGATTGCTGCGCGTTTATTCCGTGATGGAGTTAAGCACGAAGAGCCAGTTGATCTAAGTTACAAGCTGCAATCCGGTGAAACTGTTGAACCAGTTACGCCAGAATCGCCTGAAGCTTTGGAGGTTTACCGGCATTCAACCGCACATTTGCTGGCGGCGGCGGTTCTTGATCTTTATCCTGGAACGAAATTGGGAATTGGCCCAGCTCTATTGGACGATCCCAAAGGTGGCTTTTATTACGATTTTGCTCGTGAAGACAGCGGGCGATTCACCCCCGAAGATTTGCCGAAAATTGAGAAGAAGATGCGCGATTTGATTAAGCGCAACTTGGAATATCGGCGAATTGAAATGTCCAAGGCTGAAGCTGAAAAGAAGTTTGCCCAATTGGGCGAGCCTCTTAAATGCGAGTTGATAGAAGAAAAAGCCGGGGCGGTTGTCAGTTGTTACACGATTGAAGGAACGCCGTTCGTTGATTTTTGTCTGGGGCCGCATATTCCTTCGACTAACCGGATCAAAGCTATCAAGCTGCTTTCAATTGCCGGCGCTCATTGGAAGGGCGACGAAAAGCGCGAGCAAATGCAGCGGATTTACGGCACTTCATTCTTTTCTCAGGAAGAGTTGGATGATTGGGTCAAGCAGAAAGAAGAAGCTGAAAAACGCGACCATCGTCGGCTTGGACCTGAACTTGATCTTTTCAGTTTTAGCGATGCGATTGGGCCGGGGTTGGTGCTGTGGCATCCGAACGGCGCCCTGATTCGCAAAGTGATAGAGCAGTTTTTGAATGACAAGCTTTATCAGTCTGGTTACAGTTTTGTGAACACTCCGCATGTAACGCAGTCGGAGCTTTTCAAAATCTCCGGCCATCTTGAGCATTATCAGGAAGGTCTGTACCCGGCGATGCATACGGGCGACAAGGGCGAAAAAGAAGATGTCGAGTATCGCCTGAAACCGATGAACTGCCCGTTTCATATTCAGATTTACAAAGCTCGACAGCGTTCTTACCGCGATCTGCCGCAGCGTTACGCCGAATACGGAATGGTTTACCGTTACGAGCGTTCGGGAGTTACGCATGGTTTGATGCGTGCTCGCGGTTTCACGCAGGACGATGCTCATTTGTTCTGCACGCCGGAACAGTTGAAAAACGAAGTTCTAGGTTGTCTTGATCTGGTTGATTTCATCTTTAAGGCTTTTGGCTTTGAATACAAAGCCGAGCTTTCAGTTCGTCATGCTACCGACCATGAAAAGTATTTAGGGTCTGACGAAGTTTGGAATCTTGCTGAAAAGTCATTGACTGATGCTTTGAACGAGTATGGCTTGCCTTATGTGCGGATGGAAGATGAAGCCGCGTTTTACGGCCCGAAAATTGATTTTAAGGTTGTGGACGCGATCAAGCGTACTTGGCAGCTTTCGACAATTCAGGTGGATTTTAACCTGCCGCAGCGTTTCGGAATTGAATTCATCGGTTCGGACAACAAGCCGCATCAGCCGATCATGGTTCATCGAGCGATTCTCGGTTCATTCGAGCGGTTCTTTGGAATTCTGATTGAGCATTATGCCGGAGCTTTTCCACTTTGGTTGGCTCCGACGCAAGCAATTGTGCTGCCAATCTCGGATCGCTTCAATGACAAAGCCATAGAAGTCGAGCGCGAATTGTTGGCCGCTGGCCATCGTGTTCAAACTGATCTTCGCAGCGAAAAGATCGGTGCGAAGATTCGCGATGCTCAGTTGAAAAAGATTCCCTTTATGTTGGTTCTTGGCGAACGTGAAGCCGAGGCCGGGTTGGTCGCAGTACGCGACCGTGTTAAAGGCGATACGGGCACTGTGCCGGTCGCCGAGTTTAGCGCGCAGTTGAAAGAATTGGTTGGTTCGCGCGCTTTGCATACTTAAATGATTGCCGATAGTAAGTTACCGATTGGCTGAACGCACTTTGCATTATCCAATAGTGCTAGGCTGAAAGGCGTCTTAAATTCCACAACCTGCTATCAACGGTCAACAAACTTTGGAGGTGTTTCTATTAGTAACGGTTATCAGGGCGGCGGTTATCGTGGAGGGCGTCGCGATCAAAAAGGCCCTCAAGTCAGAGTCAACGAACGTATTCGCGCAAAAGAAGTGCGGGTCATTGACGAAGAAGGTCAGCAGCTTGGCGTAATGACTCCGCAAGAGGCGCTGAAGACTGCGCGCGCTCGCGGTTATGACTTGGTCGAAGTCGCACCGCAAGCTCAGCCGCCCGTTTGCCGAATTGTTGATTTCGGCAAGTATTTGTACGAGCAGAAAAAGCGTGCTCACGAAGCCAAGAAAAAACAGGTTGTCATCGAAGTCAAAGAAATCAAGTTTCGTCCGGCAACCGATGAACACGATTACAATTTCAAAATGAAGCATGCCAAAGAGATTTTGGCAGACGGCAACAAAGTTAAAGCAACAGTCCGGTTCCGTGGGCGCGAAATCACTCACAAAGAGCTGGGACAAAAATTGCTGGAAAGGTTGGAGCAGGATTTGGCCGAAAGCGGCATTCCAGAAAACCGTGCTCGCCTGGAAGGTATGCAATTCATAGTCATCTTCTCACCGAAGAAATCATAACGGAGGATTTATGCCTAAACTTAAAACTCACAAGGGAGCGGCAAAGCGTTTTCGCACGACCGCAACCGGCAAGATAAAGCGTGGACATTCGCACGCGCGCCACATTCTGACCAAGAAAACTGCTAAACGTAAACGCATGTTGGACATAGATGTGTTGGTTTCAGAAAGCGATCAAAAGCGTGTTGAAGCAATGCTGCCATACGGCAGGAAGTAATGCTGAACCTCTTCGATCACTCAGTGAGTTCAGTCTTTATAAATCATTTTTCGCAAGGAGAGGTTTATGCCTAGAGCAAAACGTGGTCCCAAGCGCGTAGAGAAGCGCAAAAAACTAGAGAAACTGTCAAAAGGTTTTCGCGGTACTAAAAGCAAGTTGTACCGTTCAATGAGGGAATCAGTTCAGCGTGCGCTGAAATTCGCTTACGTTGGCCGTAAGATCAAAAAGCGCGATTACCGTTCGCTATGGATTGTTCGAATTGGCGCTGCAGCACGCCTGCACGGTTTGAACTACAGTCAGTTTATGCATGGTTTGACACTGGCTGAGATTGAACTGGATCGTAAAGTCCTGGCTGACCTCGCCATCAGTCAGCCTGAAGCTTTTGCCGAATTGGCAAATTCGGTGAAAAAGGCTTTGGAATCTGCCGGCAAGCTGAAACCTGCGGCAGCGTAAACGGCTTTAATTGACCGCTTCAAAAAGCTGGTCAAAAGAAACACCAAAGACCCAAGACCGGATGCCTCAACGCTCCACAAGTCTTGGGTCTTTGCTTGAGCAACTACTGTCTTATGTCAGACCGGATCACACAATTGCGCGCAGATTTTGACCGCGAACTTTCGGCAACGACTGCCGAAACAGAAGCGAATTCGTTACGTGACCGTTGGGTTGGTCGCAAGAGCGGATTGCTGACTGCAGAGATGAAAACGCTTGGCAAGCTTTCGCCTGAAGAACGCAAAGTCGTCGGCGCTGAATTGAACGAACTGAAAAATTACGTTGAAGCAGCGATTGAAAAATTGCTTGATGGCTTCGCCGCCAAACGTGAAGCAGAGCAGCTTGCCAAAGAACGTATTGACGTGACGCTGCCCGGTCGCCGCATTCAAGCCGGTCATCTGCACCCGATCACGCTGTTGCGCCATCGCATCGAAGACATCTTCGTTTCAATGGGCTATGAGATCGAAGACGGCCCGGAAATCGAAACGAATTTCTACAACTTCGATTCGCTGAACATTCCGGCGAATCATCCGGCGCGCAGCCCGCAAGACACTTTTTATCTTGCGGGTGAATTGGCCGACAAATTGGCGCTGCGTTCGCAGACTTCGACGATGCAGATTCACGCGATGCAGAAACGTACGCCGCCTTTGCGCGTAGCCGCGCCGGGCAGAGTCTTTCGCCGTGACACGCCTGACGCCACCCATAACCCAATGTTCTATCAGGTCGAAGGCCTGTTGATTGATCGAGGAATCACGCTGGGCGATTTGAAAGGCACGGTCGAAGAGTTCGTGCGCCGTTTGTTTGGCCCTGAAACTCAGACGCGCTTTCGCCCTTCGTACTTCCCGTTCGTCGAACCCGGCGCCGAGATTGATTACACCTGTTTCAAATGCGGCGGCAGTGGGTGCCGAGTTTGCAAAGGTTCCGGCTGGATCGAAATGGGCGGTTCAGGAATGGTTCATCCGAACGTTTTACGGGTCGTCGGTATTGATCCCGAAGAGTTCAGCGGTTTCGCCTTCGGTTTGGGATTGGATAGGCTTTGTGCGTTGATGTATGGCTTGGACGACATTCGGCTGCTTTACGAGAATGACGTGCGATTTTTAGAGCAGTTCAGCTAACTATGAAACGCAAAGTATCGGAATTCGCATACGGCTTTGTTTTGACGCACGAACTGGTGCGAGGTAATGGCTATTTGCCGACCGATGTTCCGTTGCCAGGAACTGAAAAGAAGCGGAAAAAAGCCAAGGCTGATGACGAGGCTGAAACCGCGCCGCCGAAAGGTTATCCGCTGTTTCTTCAGTTCAAAGCCAGCGAATACATGAAGCGGAAGAACGCTGGTGAATCGAAGCTGGTCGGTCTGCCTTACTTTCGCTTTCCCATTTACCGAAAGACTCAATCGAACCAGCACCAGCTTTTGGTGGAACTGGAAAAGCGCAACTGCCTGGTTTATTACGCCACGCCGAAAATGCACGAAGCCGTCAACCTGAACGGAGCGTTCTTTGACGGGCGCGTAGTCGCTCATACTTTGTTTGTCAGCCCCGGCGACATTGGCGACGTAACGGACAATCAAAATCACCGAGTTGTTTTCAGCGGCACGGCTAAAGATGTTTACTTCTGTCCCAAGCCGCGCAAGCTGGAACGCGCAATTCACGGCGAAGGTTTTGCCAGCGCGATGCAGCGAATTCTGGCTACGCGCGAACCTGAAGTTTTGGACGATTATTGTTTCCACCGGCTGGCCAGCGAAATGGTTTCGCTGGTTTCGCCAAATCGTCGAATCTTCGACGAACTTTCGCGCGGTAAATTTGAAATGACTCCGGCAACATTTGCCAACTATCTGGCGCGAACGCTATTTGATTGCGAGCTGCTGGTAATTCCGGCCAAAACTGAAGACCAAGATTGAAATAGTTCTGCACTTATGAAAATCAGCTACAACTGGCTAAAAGAATTTGTTGATTTGGATTTGTCTCCGCGCGATTTGGCGGAGAAGTTGACGATGGTGGGTTTGGCAGTGGATGGGGTCGAGGAGCATGGCGACGATTTCGTTTTGGAAATTGACCTGACATCGAATCGGCCTGATTGCTTGTCGCATCTTGGCGTCGCTCGTGAAGTGGCGGCGATCATCGGCAAACCTTTGCAGATCCCTGATGGCGAGACGGGGCGATTGAGCGACAAGGCGGCAAAGGCGAGCGATGTCACTTCGGTTGAAATTTTGAATCCCGACCTTTGCCCGCGCTACACAGCCAGAATTATCAAAGGCGTCAAGATTGGCCCTTCGCCCGAATGGCTGGTCAAACGGCTGGAAGTGATGGGGCAGCGCAGCGTCAACAATGTTGCTGACATTACCAACTACGTCATGCTGGAGCTTGGGCAGCCGCTGCACGCTTTCGATTTGGCGATGTTGCGCGGACAGCGGATCATTGTCAGAGCAGCGAGTGACGGCGAAAAGATCACAACTCTGGATGGCGAAGAGCGCGAACTGACTTCGCGCATGCTGGTGATTGCCGACACCGAACGCGCAGTCGCTCTGGCTGGCATCAAGGGCGGGGAAGATTCCGGCATCACCGAAACGACTGTGGACGTTTTGCTGGAAGCGGCGTATTTCACTCCGGCACAGGTTCGCGCGACTTCAAAAGCGTTGGGCTTAAGCACTGAAGCTTCATACAGATACGAGCGCGGAACCGATCCTGAAATTGTTCCTGTGGCTTCGGCTCGCGCAGCGGCGATGATTGCTGAAATCGCAGGTGGTCAGGTTCTCAGCGGGATCGTTGATGTGTACCCGCAGAAAATTGAGCCAGCGCAGATTGTGATGCGCAGAGCACGTTACGAACGCTTGACCGGATTGCAGGTTGAACTAGGTGAAGCCGAGCGGATTTTGCGCGCTCTAGGTTTTGGCGTCGAAGCCGACACTGACAAAGGTTTGCTACGCACCGTCGCGCCCACCTGGCGAATTGATACCACGATTGAAGAAGACTTGATCGAAGAAGTCGCGCGCATCGCCGGTTATGACAACCTGAAAACTTCGCTGCCGGGCAGCGCCGGAGCCGGGGCTTATTTGCCGGGCGAAAATGGACGCCGTTCGGCTCGCCGAGTTCTGA
>JAGNMH010000314.1 GCA_017991275.1 Acidobacteriota bacterium | reverse complement strand
AGCCGGGATTGACGCCGGTTCCCCAGCGCATTTCTCCGTCAATCGGCTGCTGTTCGCCCAGCAGCGTTCGCAGCAAAGTCGTTTTGCCTGTGCCGTTACCGCCAATGATTCCCAGACATTCGCCTCGGCGCAAAGTCAGGTTCAGGTTACTGGCCAGGACTTTGTCTGTGCGATCAGGCAGGCGGAAACCAATCGCCAGTTCATCCAGAACCAAAACCTGATCGCCGGTTCGCGCGGTTGGTTTCAGCTTGAAGCTGGCTGTGTCCAGATCAGCCACGCTTTCCAGGCGCTCAACTCTCTGAAGCAGGGTGCGACGCGATTTGGCTTGTTTGGTCTTTTGTCCGGCCAAGTTGCGGCGGATGAAATCTTCTGTTCGTTCAATCATCTCGCGCTGCTGTTCATAAGCACGCTGCTGCAATTCGCGGCGTTCGTCTCTTTCGATAACATACTGGCTGTAATTACCCTTGTAGCTTTCGACCCTGCCAAATTCCAGATCAAGCACTCGATTGACCGTGTGATCCAGGAAGAATCGGTCGTGCGAAATAATCAGGTAGGCAGATTTGTAGTTGGTCAGAAACTCTTCCAGCCATTCAACCGCGTCAACGTCCAGATGGTTCGTCGGTTCGTCCAGCAACAGAATGTCCGGTTCCAGTAACAAAAGTTTGGCCAAACCCAACCTGTTCTTTTCTCCGCCAGACAAAGTTTCAGCGCGCTTAACAAAATCATCTTTGCCAAACCCCAGACCGAGCAGCACGGCTTCAGTTCGAGCGTGATAAGTGAACCCGCCGTTGTGTTCGTAATCGTGCTGGGCGTCGCTGTACTCGTGCATCGCGCTGTCGAGTTCATCGCCTGACGCTTCGGTCATGACGTGTTCAAGCTCGCGCATTCTGGTTTCCAACGAAATCAGGTTTTGAAAAACCGAAAGCGCCGCATCCAGAATGGTTTCAGCGCCGGAAAAATCCACATGCTGAGCCAGCACACCGAATCGCAAGCCGCGCATTGAATCAAACTCGCCCTTGTCGGGAGTTTCGGCGCCGGTAATCAGGCGCAGAATGGTCGTTTTGCCCGCGCCGTTACGACCAACCAGAGCTACGTGTTCGCCGGGATTGATTTGGAACGTGACGCCGCGCAGCACTTCTTGCGCGCCGTATGATTTGGTGACTTCAGATAATCGGAAAAGCATTTCTTCGGAGACAGGGAGACGGGGCGACGGGGCGAACGGGGGAAAGCATTCCTCGCCCAGTCCCTCAGTCTCCCCGTCTCCGGGTCGGTTATTTCTTCGGGCTTGCAGCCGCCGCCGGAGAGGATGGCGAAGCAGCCGGAGTTGGTGAAGCTGAGGCTTTTGCACCGGCTGACGGAGCCGGACGCAACACGCCAAAGCTGTTGGGATTTTCGAGCATTCGCTGAGCCAGGAAGTTTTCGATCTTGGCTTCGTCGCGGGCGCGAGCCTGCAAAGCGGCGTCGGCAATCTGTTTGCGCTGAGCCAAAATCGCGTCGGAAATTTCCTTGCGAACTTCATCCAGCGTGCGGTCGCGCGTTTCGGTTTGCTTGCCAGTGACTTTGAAAATGTGCCAGCGACCGGCCTGATCCTTGACCGGGTCGGTAACGTCGCCTTCCTGCATGGCCATGAATTTATCGCCAATCGTGGCTGGAATTCCCATTGCCTGCGGCAGCCCCGCAAATTGTTCTTTGGCCAGGAAGCCCAAATCTCCGCTGTTCTTAAACGATTCGTGCTCTGAAAGCTGGCGGGCGATGGTGGCGAAATCAGAACCGTTTTTCAGGCGAGTTTGAATCTCTTTGATGCGCTGTTCGGCAGCCGGTTCACCCACCGCGTCAAACTTGGTTCCGTTGCTGGCAGGATCAATGATGATGTCTGAAAGGTAAACACCTGGTTGCAGCGAAAACTGTTTGGGGTTTTCGTTGTAAACGTCGCTGACTTCCCTGTCCTGAACCTTCAACTGGGATCCGAGCTTTTCGTAAAGCTTGCTGACCGCTAGCTGGCGTTTGGCCAAATCGCGGAACTGCTCTTCGGTCTGGTTTATCTCTTTAAGTTCGGCGGCAAAAGCTTCTTCGGTCAGACTGCGTTCCTGTTTGTAACGCTGAACAGCCTGACGAACTTCGTCATCAGTTGGGCTGATGCCGTCTTTTTCGGCGCGCTGGTAAAGAACTTCGTTGTTGATCATTGTATCCAGCGCCTGCAGCCTGTAACCGGCCTGCGCCAGTTGCGAAAGCTGCGCTTCCTGTCCACGAAACTGCTGGGCAATGACGCTGTCCAGGTCTTTAATCAGAATCTTTTTTCCGTTGACGGTTGCGGCTACATCATCCCCGCCCCCGCTGCCGCTACCGCCGCTGTTGCCGCAACCGGCGACCGCAACAGCCAAGGCAAACAATAGTGAATGCAACAAGATTTTTCGCACTGTAAGTTAGCTCCTAGTTTTTTTTAGCCCACGAAGTCACACGAAGAAACACGAAGAATGTGCATACAATTACTTCGCGGGCCTTCTTGTATCTTTGCGGAAGGGATTTTCTTTTCTTTGGCTAAGCCAAAGCCACGACTTCAATCTCAACCTTCACGTCACGCGGCAATCTGGCAGCCTGGACGGTCGAACGCGCGGGACGAGTCGCGCCGAAAAAGGTAGAGTAAACTTCGTTCATCACTGCAAAATCATTCATATCAAACAAAAAGACCGTTGTTTTCACGACCCGATCAAGCGAAGAACCGGCGGCTTCCAGCACGGCCTGAACATTGTTCAACACGCGCTCGGTTTGAACGCGAATATCGCCTTCAACCAATTGCCCTGTCGCCGGATCAAGCGGAATCTGCCCGGAAGCAAAGATAAAACCGTTGGCCTTAATTGCCTGCGAATAAGGACCTATCGCCTGCGGGGCGCGGTCGGTCTGGACACTTTCCATCTGTGTTTTCCTGTGATGATTTGGATTTGGTCGCAAATGACGGCGGATTGTAATCGAAAAGGCGGGATTGGTGAAGCGGCGTCCAAAACTCTTTTTAGGCAAGACGAATGGAGTGCCTGCAGTACGACTGTCAAAGAGGGCAACATTGCGATGGCGCTTATTGCCAAGAACCATAATGGGGGTGGGGCGCCCTCTCTAACCGTCGGCTTACGCACACAAGCTCATTCTCGTAAGTACAAATGAATCTAATATGGCTCGGGATACTCGGTTCGGCGTGCTGGTAAATCAACTGGCCAGGGACTTTCAGCCCCCCAATCACTTAACCCGCTTATCGGTCGAATTTCCTATGGCCTTCTCTTCCTGACAGGAGCCTTTTCCGGCGTAGGCGGCGGGGCCAAGGCTTCGGGAGCAATTTGTTGCAACTGTTGAGTAGCCAGAGTCGCTTCGTTGCTCTTTTCGTAACCTTTGACAATCACCAGAAACTGGGCAACGGCTTCTTCTTTCTTGCCTTGCTCAAGCAGAATAGTCGCGCGTTTGTATAAAGCCAAAGCGGCTTTGTCACCCGCTGGATTTACCTGTGCGACCTTTTCCAACTCAACCAGAGCTTCAGCGGTTTTCCTTTGCGCCAAAAAAATCTCTGCAATCCAGTACTGGGCATTGTCGGCCAATTCAGAGCTTGGGAAAGTTTCAACGTATTGCCTGAACTCCGACAGCGCCAGATCGAAATTACCCCGTGAGTAATCGCTGTAAGCCGCTGCAAACAACTGCTCTGCATTGCCAGGGGTCAGTTGAGTGAAGGTCGGCATTTTAGGGATGTCTTCGATCACTTTCTTCAACGATGCGAACTGTTCCGACAGCCGCTCCATACGAGAGTTCGTAGCTGTTATTCGCTCGCTCATAGCTGAAATTTGCCCGGAAGTATCAGTCGTGTTCGTCGAAATAGCCGACTGCGCCCGACGAACCGCCGCAATGTTGTCGCCCATTTGAACGATCAACGTATTCAACTGCCCCATCGTCTTGTTGAAAGTGTCTTGCATTGATTGATTTTGACGCTGCATCAAAATCAACTCTGTCTTCACCTCTTCAAGTTGCACTGCCATTCGATCAATCTTTTCACGCTGATCTTTGCTTTGCGCGACGACGCTCAGCGGCAAGACAATGACTATCAAACACAACGCCAATCGAATCTTAAAACTCTTGCACATAATTCACCCCTCAAAAAAACGCAGAGGCCAGCGCCGACTAAACTGCCGTCAGCACTGACCTCAACCTACTGTCTACCGTCTACTGACTACTGTCCACTTTCCTTACGGCTTTTCGCCACCGCGCAAGTAAACAAAATCGGCACGACGATCATTCGCCCATCCGCCCACGATTCCAGCCTGACCTTCGTCTTTGCCGGTTGCTTTTTCAGACCCGTAGCTGATGGTTTCGATACGGTTGGGATCAACACCCAGACTGGCCAGGAAATCTTTCACTGCGCGAGCGCGACGGTCGCCCAAACCCAGATTGTATTCAGCAGTCCCGCGCGGGTCGCAATTGCCTTCAACTTTGAAAACGATGGTGCGATTGGTGTCGCGGTTGAGCCATTCAGCCAAAGTACGAAGCTTGGACTGCTCCGAATCTTTTATGTCGGCTTTATCCAGTTCGAAGTAAATCGGCTTCATCACGTTGGCGAACAAATCGGCAATCGGACGGACTGTCGGTTTCGGAGCTTCGGCAACCGTGCGCGGTCGTTCGGCAATCGGCGGCGGCGGCGGATCGGTCACAGTTACGCGAACGCTGGCTGTGGCGTTTCCGCCATCGCCCAACGCAGTCGCCGTGTATGTCGTCGAAACACGCGGACTGACTTCGCGTTCGCCGGAGCCGGAAACTTCACCTAGGCCGGAGATCGTGACGATTTTGGAATTTGTAGTTTCCCAATGCAGCTTGGTGTTTTGGCCGCGTTCGATGGCGCTCTGGTCGGCGGTCAGCTTGACCGTCGGAGCCACAGCACGTTTGGTGTTCACGTTGACGGTTGCGCTTTCGCGGGCTTCTTTCTTGCCGCGCTTGGCTACAACTTCATATTTGGTGGTTTCAGTTGGAATTACGCTCTTGCCGCCAATCTTGTCCACCTTCTCGCCATTGAGCGTGACCTCTTTGGCGTTTTTGGTTTCCCATTTGACGGTTACGGGTTCACCCGAATTCACATCGTTGCGCGAAACAGTCAGCTTTGCCGTCGGCGGCGCACAAGCCGAAAAGAAAGTGGCGATCCCAACCACCGCTGATAGCAAAGCTAGCTGACGAAATTTGCGAGTCATTTTAATTTTCTCTCCTTTTTGATTAACCGGTCACGACTGCTCCCGGCACTTTGTACATAGTTACTTCGACCAGGACGGCGAGCGCCCGCCAGTTCGCGTCAACTGGCGAGGCTCACTGCCGTCAATATGCATTGCCCAAATCTCCCATCGGCCAGTGCGGTTCGATTGAAACGCGATGTGGCGACTGTCGGGCGACCATGTTGGGTTTTCATTGCGACCTTCGCGCGTCACTTTCAGCACCTGTCCCGAAGCGACATCCGCGACATAAATGTGAAAGCCGCCTCCGCCTCCGTCCCAGGTGAAAGCGATGTAACGTCCATCAGGCGACCACGCGGGCGAATCCATCTGCCCGCCCAGAGAAAACAGCGGGCGTTCGCTCGTGCCATCAGCACCGATAATATAAATCTGTGGCGAGCCGCCTCGGTCTGAAACGAAGGCAATCTCACGCCCAGTCTTCGGATTCCAGCGAGGCGAGATATTCACAGAACGTCCGCGAGTAATTTTCTTCGCGCCGGAGCCGTCTTCGTTGGCGACGAATAATGCCATCGAGTCGCCGTCCTTGCTGGAAGCAAAAACGATTCGCCCATCCGGCGCGACTGACGGCGAAGTCGTGGTTCCCTTGAACTGAGTCGAGCCAATTATCAAACCGTCTTCGCTGCGAATGACTACGTTCGGGAAACCGCTGCGGTAAGAAACATAAGCCAGCCGTTTGCCATCCACCGACAGCGAAGGAAACAGCGCAATCGAACCATCACGTGTAAATTGTCTGGTGCCGTAACCGTCGTAATCCACCATGAAAACTTCGCGGTTGGCGATGTAGGCAATTTTTGATTGAGCTATGCCGTCTTGTCCGGTCAGCAGTTTGACGATTTGATCCGCAAACTGATGAGCCATTTCCCGTCCGTTCCCAGCCAGGCTGGCGGTCAGCAATTGCGACTGAGTTTTCACGTCGTACAAATAACCTTGCGCGCTGTCTTTGCCGGTCAAGCTGCCAAAAGCTACGTAATCAGATTTGACCGGATCGTTCGCCCATTCGTCGTATTTCAACGAAGCCGGATCAGCGAGTTTGGTTTTCGGATTCAGACTTTTGCCAACCAGATTGGCGACTCCGGCGAACTTCAGATCGTTCCAAAGCACTTCGTTGAACGTCGCCGTCACGGCATCAACGCCCGAAGCGCGCGATTGAAAATCCGCCACCGCCAGCGAAGGCCCTCCGCCGGGCGTGACGATGATCGTGCCAATTTGTTTTCGGAAATCATCTTGCTGAGGTTGTTGCGCTTTTCCAGCAACACTAGAAATCATCGCAACAACCAAAAATGAACTGAAGATCGAAAATGCTTTTTTCATCATACTTCTTGTTTAGTTGCGGCCTTATCTGCCACCGCCCAACAAATGAACAGCGAACGGCAATACGTATAAGAAAAGAGGAAGAATTAGCAACAAGTCCAAGAC
>JAGNMH010000313.1 GCA_017991275.1 Acidobacteriota bacterium | reverse complement strand
GTGGTGACCAACGTGTCTGATGCAAACAAGGCAAAGCAATCCGTGACAGAACTATGGTCAACATCGCTGGTAACAACCATGGAAAACCTCCCACCTGTGTCCACAAAAATTTTCACTATTCCTTTGCTCCATAAAGAAAGTTGTCGTGTTCGCGGCCAGCGGTTTCTAGGCGTTCAACTTCCAGAGGCAAATTGGCGATGTCTGAAAGAATTTGGTAAGCAGTGCGTCCGGTTTCTGATAGCTTCTCATTCAGCGTAATTTCGACTCTGGTTCCGTCGTCTAATTTCAACGGGACTATTGGCCTAAAGCCCCCTTTTTCATAAACGGCTTCGATTTGCATAAACAGTAATTCCTTTCTTTCGTATGCGACTAAACTATAGCTCAAACCTGTCCAGGTAATCGGGTATCTCAACCGTCCAGCCGAATTTTTCGACGATCTTTTGTTTCAGTGCCTCTTGGGCTTTTGGTTCGCCGTGAACCAAAAAGACTTTTTTCGGTGCGTGCTTAAACCCGCCCAGCCATCGCAGTATTTCGCGGTAATCGGCGTGGGCCGACAGGTTTTCCAGCCGCTCGATTTTCGCACGAACGGGAACGTACTGACCGAAGATTTTTATCTCCTTCTCGCCTTCCAACAATCTTCGCCCGCGAGTGCCTTCGGCTTGATAACCGACAAAAACAACTGTGTTGCGTTCATCCGGCAACCGCTTGCGAAGGTGATGGATGATTCGCCCGCCGGTGGCCATGCCGCTGGCTGAAATGACTATCGCCGATTCCTGGCGTCCTGTGATGGCCTTTGATTCGTCGCGAGTTCTGGCCAGATTGAACCGCTTTGTGGCCAGCGGATTTTTTTGGTCGTCCATCAAATCTTTCATGTCCAGATCGTGGTCTTCCTTGTGGCTCAAATAAAGTCTGGTTGCGCTGGCGGCCATTGGGCTGTCCACGTAAACCGGCAGGATTGGAATTCGTCCTTCGTTTTCCAGTTCCCGAATCATATAAAGCAGCAACTGCGTTCGTCCGACCGCAAACGACGGAATTACGACCTGGCCGCCGCGATTGGCTGTGTCGGTGATGATCTCGGCCAGCTTGGCTTTGACATCGAAATCGGTGTGTTCGCGGTCGCCGTAAGTGGATTCGACAACTATGTAATCGGCTTCTTCAACGGTTGTCGGGTCTGGAATGATCGGTTCGTTATAACGGCCAAGGTCGCCTGACATTACAACTCTCCTGGTTGCGCCGTCTTCGCATTCGATTTCAAACAGCACAAAGCTGGAGCCGAGAATGTGGCCAGCGGTGGCGAATTGGAACGACAGCTTTTTGGTCAGTTGGATGCGCTTGTTGAAATTGACGGATTGCATCAATCGGCAGGCGGCGTTGGCGTCTTTTTCGGAGTAAAGCGGCAACGCCGGTTTGTGTTTTGACGAACCTGATTTGTTGGAATACTCGGCGTCTTCTTCCTGTATGCGGGCGGAATCGGGAAGCATGATGTTTGAAAGTTCGACCGTCGCCGGAGTGGCGTAAACCGTTCCGCTGAAGCCATCACGAACCAATCGAGGCAAATAACCTGTGTGGTCAATGTGTGCATGAGTCAAAATCACCGAATTGATCGAAGCCGGATCGAGAGGGAACGGTTCCCAGTTTAACAACCGCAGTTTTTTCAGACCTTGAAACAAACCGCAATCAACCATGACGCGATAACCGTCCACCTCTACTAAATGCTTGGAACCTGTGACGGTGCGCGCCGCCCCCAGAAATTGAATGTTAGCCATTGATGTTTGTCCTCCGTGGCGTCGTTTGTATCACAGTCATTTGCCAAGTCCCAAAAAGACAAAATTTCCTCTTGGCGAATTTCGATGGCTTGAGCATACTCTGCGCGAGCCACCGAAAAGCTCCCCCGTAAAATTTCTGGCGAGTCAATCTCGCTTTTCAATCCCTTAGGAGAATCAATGAAGAAAATTCTGATTTCACTCGTTGTTGTTTGTTTCCTTGCACTAACTTGCGCGTCAGCAACGCCACTTTACAGCTTCAGAATCAAAGCCGACATTCCGTTCGATTTCCAGGTCGGTAAAAAGAAAATGCCGAAAGGCGATTACATTATCGAATCTGTCAACGACAGCGGAACGATTTTGATTCGCAGGGAAAAAGGCGGCAAAGCCGTCAACGTCCTGACGGTTAAAGACAAGCACACAGACAAGCACAAATCGAAATTGATGTTCCGGCGTTACGGCGATCAGTACTTTCTGGCTCGCATCTGGGACGGTTCCAGTGAAACCGTTTTGAAGATCGAAAAGACCAGTGCCGAAAAGAAAGTCGCCAAAATGTTCAAAGACAAGTCCGGCAAGGACGAAGACGAAGTTCCGGTTGGCGACAAGTAACCAAGGTCAGGTAAGAACTTCAACGCAAAGGCGCAAAGCTGCTTTAGTCGTAGGCAGATTTGCGCCTTTGCTGTTCATTTCTTTTTGCTGCGGGGAGTAATCGGTCTTGGGCGTGGTTGAGGCTGGCCGCGTTTCTTTCCCATCTCTATCCGGTAATCCATTCCTTTGACAATGACGGTTTTGCACATTTCGTGCAGCCGCGAACGCAATCTGACGCCGACGCGCTCTGTCAGCGACTCCTCGTTTGGATTGGTGGGCTCGTCCAGGTAATTTGAAGTCAAAATCGTTACCTTTTGGTCGTTGTAACGATTGTTGATGATCTGAGTCATGGTGTCGCGCACCCAGTCAGTCGGTTTCATCGCTCCAAGTTCGTCCAGCACCAGTACTTCGGCTTCATAAACGGGAGCCAGCACCCCCAGTTCCGAAGATTTAGAAACTGAGTTGTAGCTGCCCTGAATCTCTTTCAGCAGATCGCGGAAATCGTAAAATAGGCATGAAATTCCTTTATCAATTAGGGCTTTGATGGTGGCCACAGCCAGATGAGTCTTGCCTACTCCGCACGGCCCCATCAGCAACAAACCCATTTCCAGCATCGGGTATTCGCGCACCAGAGTCTGGGCGTCATTCAAGGCGTAAGACTGAGTCTGGAAAACTTCGTCGAATTTCAGGTTGTCGCCTTGCGGGTGGTAATTCAGCAGAGTGCAGTCTTCGTATCGAGTCGGAATGCAGGCGCGTGTCAGTAAAGTTGCGTGTCTGTCTTTGGCTCGGCAACGGCAGGGGCGCGCGCCTTCGCCAACGATCACTTCCCAACCTGTGTCGCTGCAAAATTCGCAAACGTCTGTTTGACGCGCTGGCATATCCGGCATCTCCTCGAAGCGGGGTGTCTTGCTTCGTTCTGAAAGTTTTGGTCGCTGTTGTTTGATTTAAGAGGCGCGGATTATAGGGATGGGCTATCTGTCTTTCAAGAACACAGCCCAAACAAAATTTCGGTGCAGTACCGCTCGCGTGAGCAAGCGGCTTCACTCCTGACAACGGCTTGCTCACGCGCTCGGTACTGCAAAAAACAAGCTGAAGCTTGAACTCTAAACCTCAGGTTGTACAATCGCCATCGTTGAATCGCTCAACTCTGAGCGTCCTCTCAATCCAAATTTACAGGTGAAAGTTATGTCGAAGCAGTTTTTGAAATTATTCCGAACGGCGTTGCTGATGATCTTTGCTTTTTCGCTCTTGCTGCCGGTGTCGGCTCAGAAGCAAACCGCGTCTGAGCCTAAGAAAAGCACCGGAACAAGCACAACCTGCGACGGAGCGCTGGACATTGTGCCGACCAAGGCAATGAGTTTCGTTCGCAAACGCCGTCCGGCTAAAGGCGAGGCCAAGCAACAAACTTCTTCTGCCGATTCAAAGGCTTCGCCAAAACCGCCGAACAACTAAATCTTTACTGTACTGCGCGCGTAAGCAAGCGGTTGTCTTGCAACCCAGCCTGAGTATGAAATCCAAAACAAAATCTCAAACGAAAACCGGCGGTATCAGCCTGCTCGAAGTGGCTTTTTTTGTGCTGCCGTTGTTGGCGCTGATCCCAAACTTTTTCATCATTCCTGATCTGACTTATCCGGGGCTGGCCACTCAGGAAGTCGCCTTTTCCGTCGCGACAGTAATTTTCGCAGCCATTGGTTTGATCGAGTTGATTCGGACGAAAACGAATCTCTTAAGCTTGCCACGCGAACACGTAATTCTGATTGGCTCGTTGTTGGCTTTCATTTTGTGGCAAGTGGTTTCTTTGAAATGGTCGCCGGTCGCCTATGACGGAGTGCGAATCATTGGAATCTGGTTCGGCTTCGCGGTCTTTTTCGTCGTCGGGTTGACGGTAATGCGCCAGCAGGCAGCCGAAATTTTGCATTACGTGTTGACGGCAATTGCCGCGCTGCTGGCGGCTTCGCTGCTTTATGAGCGAGCGGCTTATGGCGAAAACATGCTTGGCATTTTCTTCAATCACGGCATCACTTCTGAAGTTCTGGTGACGCTGTTGCCGCTGCAAATAATGAATTACCTGTGCAGTCGAAAGACCATGCCGATGTTCATTTCATTGGCTGCTGCCGGTTTGAGCCTGTTGGCGTTGCTGGTTGGACTTCGGCGCGGAGCAGTTTTGGCGACGATAGTTGTTTTTGTGCTGATTGGAATTGGGCTGGCGATGAAGCAAATCAAGCTGGCTGATAGTAAACGTTTGATCGTCATCGCAGCGGTTTTTGTAGTCGCGGCGACTTTTGTCGGAGTTCGTTACCGGGAACAGATTGCCTTTAGAATTCAGGGAGCGACTCAGTTGTCAGCGGTCGAAGGCGGTCTGACCAACCGTTTGCGCGGATGGATTACCGCCTGGGAAATGGGCAAACGAAACGCCGTGATTGGAGTTGGCCAGGCGGGGTATCCGGCAAAGTATGGCGAATACCGTCGCTACTTCACCACCGATCCGCGTTATGCGTCAGTTGTTCAAGGTTATTCTGCCGCCGTTCCCGGCCACGCAGCCGAAGACACAGACGAAATTCGCAGCCCGCTGGTGCATAACGAATACCTGGAAATTTTTGTCGAACTTGGAGTTATCGGGTTGCTGCTGTTCGCGGCGTTCTGGTTGCAACTGGGACGGCGATTGTGGCAATGGAGCAAGCTCAACCCGGAAAACGCGCATTGGATTTTCGGAGGCTTGCTGGGAATGATCGCTTTCAGCATCAGTTCGGCGTTCAGTTCATTTTCGTTTCGCTACACACCGACGGTAATTTTCGTCGCCTGTCTATTTAGCATAGCTTTTGGTTTTGCGAAGGGACTGGCCTCGGCTGATGACGAGCAGCCGACTTCAGTCAGTCTGCCAAAAATCGCCGCGCTTGCCTCAGTCGTCGTCGCTTTGATTATCTGCCTGGCATTCACGGCGCGAGCTTACAACGTTTACGTCAGTCAGGTTTTGCAGGGGCAGGCGACTCTGAGAACCGAAAAGCTGGATTTCAACTTTTCGCCTGACAAACCGGCTGACAACGAACGCCTGGAGCGTCGCTACAAACAGGTGCTGGAACTTGATTCCGCAAACACCGGAGCGCATTTCGGATACGGCCTGCTGCTGTTTCAGATGAGGCGTCCAGCCGAAGCAATCCCGCATTTGGAGCTTGGAGTAAACGGCGGTTACAACCACAGCTTCGGATACATCGCGCTGGCATTTGCTCACGAACAGGCAGGGAATCTGGCTAAGGCTACGGAATTGATGCGCGAATGTGTCATCGCTTATCCGCAATCAATTTTTGGACACGCGGTTTACGCCGAACTGCTGACAAAATCCGGCCAGACTGCCGAAGCCGACAAGGTGAAAGACGTGATGATGGCCAAAAACGCTTACGACTATCAAAGTTGGGAATTGGCTCTGCGAACCAAAGCTGAAAACGCTGTAGCCGAAGCCACGAGCAAAGGTGTTATTCCGCTGGATAAGCTGCAACCGCAACTGGCTGCGCGGCTGGTCTTCTGGCGAGCATTTCATTATCTGAAATAGCTGCGAACACACGCGTCCTCGCGTGTGTTCCCAAGTGAATCAGCTCCGCGCAATTTCACGCACGCCGTCAATCAGTCGGGCGATTTCTTCGTCGGTCGTGTAACAGGCGCAGCCGACTCGCACCAAGCCTTGTTCAACCTTGCCAAGTTTTTCAACCACAGTCTGAGCATAAAAGTCTCCGTGCGAAGTGAATAGGCCGCGTTCAACCAGACTCTTGGTGACTTCTTCGGATGGGATGTCTTTGACGGTGAAAGAAATGGTTGACGTGCGCGGCTGGTCGGGATCAGGGCCGTAAACTGTGACGCCTTCGATTGAGTGCAGACCTTCCCAAAGTTGTTTGACCTGTTCCAGGCCGCGTTCGTGCAAGGCATCGTAAGTGCTTTGCAGCCGTTCGCGCCGCGTTGCGCCTTCGGGGCCGACTTTGGCGAGCGAAGCCAGAAAGTTGACGGCGGCGGCGGCTCCGATAATGCCTTCGTGGTTTTGCGTGCCGGTTTCCAGATGTTCTGGAGCTTCGCTGGCGGCGGGTTGCAATCGAGGCGCGTCCAGCGATTGCAGCAGTTCATGGCGTCCGTAAAAAACTCCGATGTGCGGGCCGTAAAATTTGTAAGCCGAACACGCCAGAAAGTCGCATTCCAACTCTTTTACGTCCGGCAACAGATGGTGCGAGTAATGCACTGCGTCCACGTAAACCAGAGCGCCGACCGAGTGAGCCAGCCGTGCGGCACGCTGAATGTCATTGACCGTGCCCAGCGCGTTTGAAGCTCCGCCGATGGCC
>JAGNMH010000312.1 GCA_017991275.1 Acidobacteriota bacterium | reverse complement strand
TTGTGCGGCGGGAAAAGCTCCACTGGCAAAGGTGGCTGCGGAAACGCTGGGGACGGCGCGGGCTACGCTGATTGTTCCGGGAGTCCAGGTGACCGGCAAAACGTCTGCGTTGGCGTTGACGACTTCGCGGACGATTGGCTGGTCGCCAAAAACAATCGGGATTGAATTGGTCGTGCCGTTCGCCGGTACGCCAAAGGTCAGCGAAATCAGCTTGCGTCCAAGCCCGGCAGCGATTGGCTGTCCGGTTGGCAGAGCCAGTGCAAAACCCAATCGCCCCGAAGCCGCCTGAGTCGTATTGACGTTAAGCGTTGCTCCAACCACATCGCTGCCCAGCGCCGAACTGACGAAGTTCAAATTCGCCGTGTCAAAACTGATGCTAAACCCAAAGCCGTTCTCGCTGCCTTGCGCGTCAATTTCAATAAAAGTCGTGAACTGCTGGCCTCGCTGCGTGGTGACGTTGGAGATTCGGATAATTCTCGATTGTAGATTTTCCGATTGCGAATTGCGGACTGCGGACTGCGGATTTGCATGTGAGAGCGGTTCGCCATTTCGCAAGCCAGCAGGACTGGTCGGCCCTCCGGCGGGAACAATCGGATCAAGTCCAGAAGCGTATCGTCCGGTCTGTACCCAGTCTGAAATCGTGATCGCGCCATTACCCAAGGTCGAACGCGGCGAAGTGTCTGCGCGCTGGAATTCGCTGCCGTCGGTGACAGTGTCGAATCCGGCTGCAAAACGCCCGGTCTGAACCCAGTCGGAAATTGTCACCGTGCCGTTGCTGCCGTTCGGTCGCGGAGCCACATCGCCTTCAAAACCGGTGGAAACCGAAACCGATCCGTTGATGTAATTGGCGCTCAGAGTGTTGTTGTTTATGTCGGCGACTCGGCGAGCAGTCGGCGTATCCCCAAAAACAATCGTCGAACCGGCAGTTCCAACAACCACAGCGGACATCACCAATACCTGGCGAGTGCCCGCGGTAAATTTCTGATTTGCCGACAACGTGATGGTGGCGCCATATCGCCCTTGCGCAGCCTGCGTCGTATTTATGCTAAGAGCAGCGCCTGCCGAAGCCGCGTCTCCGCCAAGTGTGAATTGCGGGCTTAACAACGACGTGTTGTTGATGGTGATGCTGAAAGCAAGACGGTTTTCGTCGCCTTGCGAAATCATGTCGAATGGCACAATCACCCCACCGCCCGACACTGCCTGCGCGTTCGCGGCGTTGATGAAACGATTGGACGCGATGACGTTGACCGTGGATGTCGCCGAAGCTCCGCCCAAAGCCTGAGGCATGGTGGCGGTGATGGTCACGGGGCCGCCAAGCGCAACTCCCATGGCCGAGAAGGTCGCCGAAGTCGAATTTGCCTGAATCGTTACCGTAGCAGGCACACTGACCAGATTGACGTTCGATGAAAGCAGCGAAACAGTCACAGCCTGGTTTTGCGCCGCACTGATTCCAACTGTCATCGTTGTCGAAGAACCCGCCTGCAATTCCAGCGTAGCCGGCGTCAGCGACAACGAAGGCTCCGAAATCAACTTGGCAACAAACACATCCGTGCCTCCGCCGTAAGCCACCAGCGGGAATTGAATATTGAAATCCGCCGACCCGGTCGCCCCCGTCACATAAGCCGTGCCGGTTGAGTTAACGGCTATGCCTGAGCCTTGATCGCTGCCGCTGCCTCCCAAATAAGTCGAATAAACAAACGCCGAACCCTGCGGATTCAGTTTGCTGATGAAGGCGTCGCTGCTGCCACGGTTATCGGATTGAATCGGATTTTTGAGCGGGAAGTTGACCGAAGAAGTCAGCCCGGTAACGTAAGCATTGCCGAATGGGTCAACCCCGATGGCGTTGCCGACTTCGTTCAGCGAACCTCCAAGATAAGTGGAATAAACCAGCGCCGAACCAGCCGCATTGATCTTGGTGACGAAAGAATCAATGTCCGCTCCGCCATAGGTCGCCTGCAACGGCGATTGCAGCGGAAAATTGGTTGAGGCTGTCGAACCTGTGATGTAAACGTTGTTGGATTGATCCAGGGCAATGCCGTTCCCCAGATCGCCGCGCTGGCCGCCAAGATAAGTCGAAAAAACCAGAGCGGTTCCTTCCGGCGTGACTTTGGAAACGAACGCATCCTGTTGGCCGCGGTTGTTGGCTTGCAGGGGATTTTTAGTGTTGAAATCAGGGGATGAAGTGTTGCCCACGACATAAGCATTGCCAGCGGTGTCAATCGCTATGCCAGCGGCTTCGTCTGTGTTTCCGCCACCCAGAAAGCTGGAGTAAGTCAGAGCTGTTCCAGCCGAATTGATGCGCGTGACAAAAGCATCGCCCAGCCCGCGATTGGTCGGCTGAAAAGCCGAAGCTACAGGAAAATTGTCAGAGAAAGTTCCGCCCGCTATCCAAACGTTGCCAGCCAGGTCAACTGCTATTCCCTTACCCGCGTCTCCAAATTGTCCGCCAAGATAAGTCGAGTAAATGACGTTGGTGCCAGTCGAGTTGAACTTGGCGACAAAAGCGTCCAGACCGCCTCGATTGTTTGCCTGAATCGGATTGCGCGTCGGAAAGTCGGTCGAAGTAGTTGCCCCGGTCACGTAACAGTTGCCACCGGTATCAACCGCAATTGCGTTGCCGGTGTCTGAACCGTTGCCGCCAAAATAGGTGTTGAATGCAATGCTGGAGGCGTCGGCAAAAATCTTGGTTACGAAAACTTCCAAACCGCCTCGGCTGGTGGTTTGAATCGGGCTGATCGTCGCGTAATCGTTCGAACTGGTGTACCCCGTGATATATGCATTGCCAGCCGTGTCCAGCGCGATGGCGGAAGCCAGGTCTTCGCCGCTGCCTCCCAGGTAAGTGGAATACGTCATCGTTGAACCGGCAGGATTAATCTTGGTCACAAAGGCGTCCAGACCTCCGCGACTCGCCGATTGCAATGGAGCCTGCGTGTTGAAATCCGTCGAGCGCGTGTCGCCTGTGACATAAACCGCGCCGGTGGAGTCAATCGCAATCCCGTAAGCCAGGTCTTCCAATGCTCCGCCCAGATAAGTCGAATAAATCAGCGCGCTTCCGTTGATGCTCAACTTGGAAACAAATGCGTCCACGTTGCCGAGATTTGTCGCCTGCAAGGGATTGCTGACGTTGAAATCGGTAGAAGCCGTTCGCCCTGTGATGATCGGTTGAGAACCGGCATCAACCACGATGCCTCGCCCGAAATCTCCCAGCGCACCTCCCAGATAAGTCGAATAAATCAGCGCGCTTCCATTCAGGTTGAACCTGGTGACAAAAGCATCGGCTTCGCCGTGATTCGTCGCTTGCATCGGGCTTTGCGTTGGGAAGTTAGTAGAAAAAGTATGGCCGGTGACATAAGCGTTCAGGTTGGCGTCAACGGCTACGCCATAAGCCACGTCAACTCCAGTTCCACCCAGATAAGTGGAATAAATCAATGAGGTTCCGGTTGAGTTTATCTTTGCCAGAAAACCGTCAGAGCCTGCACCGGCGTTGTTCGCCTGGAACGGGTTCAGCGTGTTGAAATCATTTGAAGCTGTTGCCCCGACGACATAAACGTTGCCGCCGGAGTCAAGCGCAATGCCGTAAGCTTCGTCAAAGAGTCCGCCGCCAAGATAGGTCGAGTAAATAAGCTGAGTTCCATCACCTTTGAGTCTGGTGACAAACACGTCTGCTCCTCCACGATTGGTGGCCTGCAAAGGATTTTTCGTTGGAAAGTTGGTCGAAACCGTCGAACCTGTGACAACGGCATCGCCGCTTGAAGTGACTGCAATGGCAAAAGCCTGATCAATACTGTTGCCGCCAAGATATGTGGAAAATAGAAGATCGGTTCCGGCGGCGTTGACCTTCACGACAAAGGCGTCTTCGGCCAGACCTGTGATCGTCGCTTGCAGCGGATTTCGCGTGTTGAAGTCCTGTGAATTAGTGATGCCCGCGACGTAGGCTTCGCCCGCGGAATTGACCGCGATGCCTCGCCCCTGATCTTCACCGCTGCCGCCAAGGTAAGTCGAATAAACAATTGCCGATCCAGCCGGATTAATCTTGGTGATGAAGGCGTCGAACTTGCCGCCGCGGTTGAGAGTTTGCAACGGCGCAAATGTGTTGAAGTTGTTTGAGTAAGTCGTCCCTGTGACATAAGCAGCGCCGGTTGAATCAACCGCGATGGAAAAACCTTCGTCCGAACCTATGCCGCCGAAGAAAGTCGAAAAATCAACCACCGGATCAATCACCAACGGCTGTTTGCGGTCATAGCTGGGAACTTCAAATCCGATCAGGTTTCCGCCTTTCAAAACATAACGACTGACGACCTGGCTCTGTTTGCCAGCCACGGTTTGATAACTGACCGGGGCACGTGTGTAAATGCGCTGACCTCCGACGTGCAAAACCAGATCGCCGCTCTCGTCAAGTTCAATCTTTTCAGCGCCTTCGACCGACAAAGTAATACCCGATGGATCAACTCCCGGCGCAACCTCGAAATCGTATTCCAGCGACCTCTGGGTTCCATAAAACTTCATCGCCACGCCCGGATAAACCTCGTTGTATTCAACTTGCGAATAGTTGGGAATGTTCGTCCGCCAGCGGCTGGAATCATCTCCAATCAGGTAATTGCTTTTGCCGGGCAACAGACCGGAAGCTGTGATTGCAGCATCGCGCGCGCCTTGCAGCCTGAACCGCAAAAAATTTGGAGCTGGCAACTGCGAGTTGGGAGATGGCGTGCTTTCTTTACAACCACTGCACTCCACATTTTGCAAAACCAGAACGGTTTGATCGTCGGTCAGGAAAACCTGATAGCCGTGGCCGCGTGAGATGAATTTGACGGCTTCATTGGCCTGCCCCTGATTCGCTTCAAAGCTCATCGGCAAGCGGCCATAAGCTCGCTTCATTTCATTTTGCCTTGCCGGAGCATCAAAAGCCGCTTGAGCGGTTTGCCCGCGCCCCGACAATAAATAAGCGATGGCAGCAGCGGCAAAAGCAATAAACAAACCGGCACCAATCAGACGGGTGAGATTTCTTCTAGTGAATAACAAGTGCGAGTCCTCCAATAAAAATCCAGTGGTGAATGAAAGGTTTGAAACCGGCCCTCAAGTTTTGAGCCGTCGGGGAGTTTTGAAAAGAAACTGAAAAGGCAGCGCGTAAAAGAGCCTATGTGGATTCACGGCAATCACAAGATGGTGAGGCGGCCAATTGTGTTGCCTAAGCGGTGACGGCTGGAGGGTTAATCATTCGATTGGCAGCCGGTAACGCGCTGGCATTCTATGAAGTTGCGGCGTCTTTTGGCAATCACTCATCCGCAGTTTTCTGATTTCAGCGCAAAGACGACGGTAACCAAAAACACCAAGGGCAGTTTCTTCGGATAATGTTGACCAAAATAGTTGGCGGTTCAGCTCCAAAAACCTTTGCGCCTCTGCTGCTTTGCACCTTTGCGTTAAATCGCAGTCTGAATCAAAACGTCAGGACGACTCGGCCAAGGAGGCTGCCGCTCTGCATTTCATTTAGCACCACGTCGGCTTGCTCAAATGGGCGGGTTTCGATTCGGCAGCGGACTTTGCCTTCAGCGGCCAGTTGCAGCACTTCGCGCAATTCCCGCCGGGTGCCGACGGCTGAAGCCACGATGCGATATTCACCCGAAACCATCGCCACAGTCGAAAGGCTGATCGGTTCGGGGGCCATTCCGACAATAGAAAGCGTTCCGCCTTTTCGCAAGCTTCGCAGTCCGGTTTCGTAAGCCGCTTTCGATCCCGAAGTCACCATCACGACATGAGCGCCGCCGAGTTTTTTGACTTCCTTGTAAGCCTGCGTCGTTGCGGCGTTTACCACGTAATCGGCTCCGCATTCGCGCGCCAGTTCAAGCTTGTCGTCGGTGACATCAATGGCAACGACTTCAACGCCGCGAGCTTTGGCCAGTTGAACCGCCAGATGCCCAAGTCCGCCGATGCCGAAAATCGCCAGACGTTGACCGGCTTCGACGCCCGAATCATTCAATGCTCTATGCACAGTCAACCCTGCGCACAACAACGGAGCGGCTTCGGCAAAAGTCAGGTTGTCCGGCAGCTTTGCTGTGTGGCTGGCCTTTGCCTTGATGAATTCGGCGAACCCTCCGTCAACCGTGCAGCCCGTCACCTGTTGTCTGCCGCACAGAGTTTCGCGCCCTGCCAGACAGTATTCGCACTGGCCACAGGTGTAATGCAGCCACGGAACTCCAACGCGGTCGCCGATGGAAAAACCTTCGACGGCTTCGCCAATGGCGGAAATTGTTCCGGCGACTTCGTGACCGGGGATCAGCGGAATTTTGGTAATGGGCTTCAGCAAATCCCATTCGCCGCGCACCAGATGCAAATCGGAATGGCAAACACCGCAAGCCGCGACTTTAATCACGACTTCACCTGCCCCCGGTTCAGGCGCTGGCAATTCTTCGATGGTCAGCGGTTCGGCCAGAGCATGCAACACAGCAGCTTTCATCAAATGATCTCCTCAATAAGTTTTAGAAAGATTTTGTATAAGCGGCAAACTATCGCGTCAGCGGCAGGATTCAGTCAAGCAAACGCCGAAAATAGCAAAAGCCGGAATCGTTGACAGGCAATAATCGCTGACGTAAATTCGGGCGCGTTACCCGGCGGCTCCATCACTGGCCAACAAGCTGCCACTAAACGTAAACGCAATAACCTGGGCAAACCAAACAAAGGATC
>JAGNMH010000310.1 GCA_017991275.1 Acidobacteriota bacterium | reverse complement strand
CACGGATGAAGAGCGTGATTACCTTTATTCGGAATACGCCAAAGATTCGCGTATGCGTTGCAACATTGGCATCCGGCGGAGACTGGCGCCGATGATGGATAACGGGAGGCGTAGAATCGAGCTGCTGCATGGCTTGATTTTCAGTTTGCCTGGCAGTCCGTTTCTTTACTACGGTGATGAGATTGGCATGGGCGACAATATCTATTTAGGCGACCGCGACGGCGTGCGAACTCCAATGCAATGGTCAGCCGACCGCAACGCCGGTTTCTCTCGCGCAGATTTCGCGCAGCTATATTTTCCAGTGATTATGGATCCAGTTTATGGATTCGCGTCGGTCAATGTCGAAGCGCAGATGCGCATTTCTACGTCGTTACTGAATTGGGTGCGACGCGCGATTGAATTGCGCCGCCGCCATCCTGTCTTCAGTCGCGGTTCGCTGGAATTCATCAAGCCTGAGAACCGCAAAATTTTTGCATTCACACGCAACTATCAAGGCCAAACAGTGCTTTGTGCTTACAATCTTTCGCGTTCAGCTCAACCGGTAGAGCTAGACCTGGGCCAGTTTGAAGGCTGTGTGCCAGTGGAAATGTCAGGTGACGTTGAGTTCCCCATTATCGGCAGTCAGCCGTATCAACTTTCGTTCAACGGATACGGTTTCTTCTGGTTTCGGCTGAAAGCGCCATTAAATCGCAAACTGGATTAGGATCGTCGCGAATGTTCTCTCAGGTAAAGCGCAAAACTGACCGGTTGGATCTTAAGCTCTTGCCCTGCTTGTATTTCTTCCGGGAGAGTCATCCCCGGCCCGCCCCAGATGACATCAGCGGAATCAAGAAGCTTTTTCCAGCCTCCCTGCGACCATTCGCCGCAATAACTTTCAGGATTCTGACTGAAATTCATGACACAAAGAATTTCGTTCTGGCGGCTACTTCTGCGCTGAAAAATCAACCGCTTGGTCTCGTCCACCATGATTGCGGAGACTTCTTTTTTGAAACTGGCTATCGCCGCAATTTCATGCCTTTGATGAATTAACACGCGATAAAAATCGAGAAGAGTTTTACCTCTGCCTTGATTTCTTTGCTCCCAACCAAGCTTCGATCTCAGGAAGGTTTCAGGCGCTTGAGGATCAGGCGGCTCACCTTGCCAGGCAAAATCAGCGAACTCTCTTTTGCGTCCTTCGCGAACAGCGGCAATCAACCCCGCATCGCCATGGTTGACGAAATACAAAAAGGGAGACTGTTCGCCGTATTCTTCTCCCATAAAAAGCATGGGCACGTTTGGAGCAAGCAGCACTGCACCCGCAGCCAACTTCAGAGCCTCGAACGAAACAAGCTGCGACAGTCGCTCTCCTAACATTCTATTGCCGACCTGATCGTGATTTTGCCCAAAAACTATGAACTGATGCGCCGGGCAATCGGCGGATGAATCGCCAATGCTCGATTTTCGGTGAGTGGAGTAATTCCCTGAGAGCACAAAACCATCGCTTATGGCTTTGGCCAGGTCAAAAGTTTGCCCAAAATCCGAGTAATAACCGCTTCTTTCTCCCGTCAACAAAACCCGAAGAGAATGATGGAAATCGTCATTCCACTGCGCGCTCAAACCAAACCCGCCAAGTTCTGCCGGGCGAATAATGCGCGGATCGTTCAGATTACATTCAGCGATCAGATGAATCCGGCGGCGTTGTTCATCCGATTCCACATCAACGGCATCCACAAGTTGCCGTAGAAAAGGAATGGCTCTTTGATCGTGAATTTCGTGAATCGCGTCCAGACGGAAACCGTCGAAATGATATTCGCGCAACCAGTAAAGCGCATTTTCCAGAAAGAAGTTACGCACTTCATCGCTATGCTCGCCATCGAAATTCAGCGCCCAACCCCAGGGAGTCTGATATTTCCTGGTGAAGTATGGCGCAAAATCTGCCAGGTAATTCCCTTCCGGGCCAAGATGGTTATAAACGACATCCAACAACACAGCGATTCCGCGGTGATGGCATGCATCAATCATCCGTTTCAACTCATTGGGCGTGCCGTAAGAGTTCTGCACGGCAAACGGATGCACACCGTCATAACCCCAATTGCGCGCGCCGGGAAATTGCGAAATCGGCATCAACTCAATCACGTTGACCCCCAGTTTCTTCAACTCTTCGATTCTTGAAATAATTGCTTCGAACGTTCCCTCCGGCGTGAAAGCGCCGACATGCAGTTCATAAATCACCATTTCTTCGAGAAATAAGCCTTCCCAAAGTTCATCTCTCCACGGAAAGCCATGATGATTGACAACCTGTGAAGCCCGATGAACACCTTCGGGCTGAAACTGCGAAGCAGGATCGGGACGGTCAATTCTGTCATTCAGGCGGTAGAGGTAGGTTGCATCTGCCGGCACGTTTTCGACCAATACTCGCCAATAACCGTATTCATCGCGCTCCATTTGAACGACTCGTTCGTGCGGCGACACCAGTTTCACCACGACGGATTCCGCCAATGGCGCCCAGACGGTGAATTGACAACTGCCATCTCCAAGATAATCTGCCCCAACTTTCATTTCAGCTTCCTTTCTAAATGTTGCATTTTCTTAGCAAGGCGCAACCGCATAAGTCCCTCCGGCTGCATAACTTACTTGAGACGATTCACTGATGGCGTCTACTATATCAAGCGAATCTATTCGTCGTTGAGTCATCTGGCTACGACGCAATTTGAATCCCAACCGCAACACGCAAGACCGGAGAATCGAAATGTCTGAAACTTATCGCATCAATAGCCAGCTCAAACGAGCTTATCAGGGTGAGGCCTGGCACGGCCCAAGTTTGCGAGAACTGTTGGAGGACGTAACGGCTGAGCAGGCCGCCGCTCGACCAATACCGTCGGCTCATAGCATCTGGGAATTGGTCAATCACATCATCGCTTGGGAGCAAATCTCCAGGCGGCGACTGGAAGGCGATCCGGTAATAAATCCGCCTGACGAAATGAATTTCCCTCCCGTCACAGACACCGGCGAATCCGCCTGGCAGGTAACGCTTCAAAACCTGGCCGCCAGCAATCAAGCTTTGCGCAACAGCATCAAGAAAATTGACGATGCCAAACTTGAAGAAATCGTGCCGGATGCCAGATATTCAAATTACGCCATGCTGCACGGAGTCATTCAGCACGATCTGTATCACGCCGGACAGATTGCTATGCTGAAGAAAGCCAGCAGCTTGTCCGAGTAAATCCGATTGCCGTCGCGTTCGCGTAGAACCGAGTGCTCGCCGATGCCGTACAGCAGACGTAACCCAATCGAAACTCAAATTAAGGTGTGACAATCTGCCAGATTGTCGCACTGTTGCGGAGAAAAGTTAGCAATGACAACCGAGAATTTTGAAAGCTTTCCATCTGAATCGCAGTCAGCCGAACCGCCGCCGGAAAGCTGGTTCGGAATGCAGGCCGGAACTGTGCTGGCCGACCGTTACCGCGTCGAACGCCTGTTGAGCAAGGGCGGAATGGGCGCAGTGTTTGAGGCAACGCAACTCGGATTGGATCGGTTGGTAGTGGTGAAAATGCTGCTGCCAATGCTCAGCCGCGATGAAAAGATTCGAGAGAGGTTCCGCCGCGAAGCCCGCTCTGTCGCCACGCTCAGTCATCCGAACATCATACAGATTTACGATTACGGGATCAGCAATCACGGCCCGTATATCGTCATGGAATTTGCTCGCGGTCACAGCCTGCGCCATTTGCTGCACAAAGGGCCGATGGAAATCGAAATGGCTGTTGATCTGATGGAACAGATTTGTTCAGCCATTGCTTCGGCGCACGCCGCCGGAATAATCCACCGCGATTTGAAACCCGACAACATCATCATTGAAAAACAGGTTGATGGCGGCGTTCACGCCAAAGTGTTGGACTTCGGCATTGCCAAGATGCGCGAAGTTCAAGCCGAAGAAGCCGACACCGGATTGCTGAACCTGACCGGCGCTAACGTCATAGGCTCTCCTGCTTACATGTCGCCGGAACAAAGCATTGGACAGGAATTGGATGCCAGGTCCGACGTTTACTCGCTGGGCATACTGCTTTACGAAATGCTGGTCGGGCAGACGCCGTTCGGCAAAGCTCCCGTCGGAGCAATGTTGATACATCAGGTCAATACCGCGCCGCCGCCGCTCAGCCAATTGCGCGGCGAAGTTTCATCTTCACTGGAATCCATAGTCATGAAGTCGCTGGCCAAAGATCGAAATTTTCGTTTCAGTTCGGCTACGGAATTTGCTCAAGCCCTGCGAATGGCATTGGACGATCCTGAGGGGGCAGAAACGCAATGGGCGCTTGAAAACGAATTCGTCTCTGATGATTACTACGCCACGACAATTAACCCGGGCTATTCAGCCGGAATGACCAACAGCCTGACTGGGACTCACAGGCGACGACTGGCGATTTTGCCTCTCAGGAATTTGGGAGGCGACCCTGAAATCGAATTCCTGGGTTTTGCCATGGCCGACAGCGTTATTTCTCAACTCGCTCCATTGAAATCGCTGATCGTTCGGCCTTCGTCGGCGGTCGAAAAATACCGCAATCAAATCGTCGAACCGCGCACAGTCGGCAGAGAGCTTCAGGTTGAAACAATCCTTTCCGGCAGCTACCTAAAAGCCGGCGATCTTTTCCGCGTCAACGTTCAACTGATTGACGTGCTTCAAAACGAAATCCTGTGGCAGGAACGCATTGACCTGAAATTCGACAACGTCATCACCTTGCAGGACAAAATTTGCGAAGAGTTGATTCGCGGTTTGAAGCTGAAAGTAACAACTGGCGAACAGGAAGCCTTGAAACGCGACGAGCCGAAAAATCCGATGGCTTATGAATTTTACCTGCGCGGATTGGACGCCGGAAACACCGCCGAAGAATACAGAAAAGCGGTCGAAATGTTGGAAGCCTCTGTCGGTATGGAACCTGGTTATGCTCCGGCCTGGGCTGCGCTGGCTGGACGTTACATCAATGGGCGCGGTTACCTGAACGACGATACGATGTTCGGCAAAGCCGAAATCGCCGCCAAACGCGCCATAGAATTGAACCCGCAACTTCCCGCCGGGTATTTCTGGCTGGCGGTGCATTACGGAGAAAAAGGCGATTTGCCAAAGGCGCTGACTGTTTGCAAACAATTGCTGCAAGCCGCGCCGAACAGCGAATACGCCTATCAGGCAATGGGTCACGCTTACGATTACGCCGGACTGCCGGACATCGCCCTGACGTTGTTTCGCAAAGCTGCAGAAATCAATCCGATGACCTTTCCGTACATGCTCGGTTTCATTCAGTACCAAAAAGGCAATTACGAAGAAGCCCGTCGCGAACTTTTGAAGTGCATGGACGACTGTTACGAAAAACATTTCTGGTTGGGAGTAATCGCTTCAATCGAAGGCAGGCGCGACGAAGCCATTGCACATCTGAACACCTTGCTCGAAGCTGGAGACACAGGAATTTTCTTTTCAACCGTTCGAGCAATGCTCTGCGCCTGGGAAGGCGACATCGAAGAAGGCCAACAGATATTGCGGGAAACCTTTGACTCGACACTGCAACTGGGCAGCTATCACTTTTACATCGCCGCCGAAGTCTATTCGCAACTGGGCGATGCGGAATCGGCGATTCAAATGCTTAACAAATCAGCGCAGGCAGGTTACGGCAATTACCCGTTTCTGATTTCCGATCCACTGCTTGCTCCAGTGCGTGAAACGGCAGGCTTCATTGCCGTCGCTAAAGCAATGCAGAAGCTTCAAACTCAATTGCAATTGATGTTGGTGACTGGCTGACGCAGGTTTTCGGTATAATGTCGCCGCGAAAGGAGTAAACACCATGGCAACAATGACAGCCGAAACAATTCTGCAACTGGTTGACCAGTTGACGCCGTTCGAGCAGAAGAAGTTCAGGCAACTGTTGGAACAACGTGAACCAATGCCAACCCAACCGAAGTCGGAAACGCAACCTCAACGCAATGGAGCGTCAACCAATCATCTGAATCCTATCCCTATGCCCGACGGCAAACCTGAGCGAGCCTGGCTGGCGGCCAATAGGCATCAATACGCGGGTCAATGGGTGGCGTTGGACGGTTCTAGATTGATTGCAGCCAGCAAAGATCACGATGAAGTTTGGGCGGCGGCAGACGCTGATGGAGCCTATTTGCCACTTATCACCTTTGTCGAAAACCCTGACCAAATCACGCACATCATCTGGACATGAGCATTCAACTTAGCTTTACCGAACAACTGGAATACGACGACAACCCGGCTGGCATCACCATTTTTGTTTCACTGGGTTATGGGGAGAAGAATCTGCGAATCGAAGCCAAAGTTGATCCAGGCGCTGAGGTTTGCCTTTTCACCTACGATGTCGCTCGCAGATTTGGGATTCAAATCGAAACCGGAATTCCTATCAAGGAATACTGCAAATATTTTGATTCAGTTTCTCTCTGTTTGTCAAAATCGTTAGGAGCCCCAGTGGGATCTGTTTTAGTTGGTGACAGGAGTTTCATTAAAACCGCAAACCATTTTAAGAAGCAAAATGGTGGTGGAATCAGACAAGCGGGTATTTTAACCTCAATGGCATTGGTGGCCTTAAAGGAAAACATGCCAAAATTGAAGAAATCACATACCATGGCAAAGGATTTGGCCCAATTCTGTGAGAAAAATGGAATTGCTTTACAATTGCCTGCTGACACCAATTTTGTTTTCTTAGATTTAGCTGAGAATAAAAT
>JAGNMH010000311.1 GCA_017991275.1 Acidobacteriota bacterium | reverse complement strand
CGACCATCCTTCATGAACCTGAACTGGTGATTCTGGACGAACCGTTTTCGGGACTCGACCCGGTCAGCGCCGGTTTGCTGAAAGAAGTCGTCCAGGAATTGAAGCAGCAGAACAAGACGATCATCTTTTCGACTCATCTGATGGAGCAGGCCGAAGAGTTGTGCGACGAAATCTGTTTGATCAATCGGGGAGAGAAAATTCTGGGAGGGCCGGTGCGCCAGATCAAAAAGAGATTCGGCTGGCGCTATGTGGCGATTGATGGCGAAAATTTTGAAGCGGCTCTGAACTCTCACCCGGCGGTTAAGCAAATCATACAGCGCAGAGATTTCACCGAAGTCATTTTGACGGATCACGACGACCCGCAGGGCCTGCTGCAGCATTTGTTGACCAACGGAGCGCGCATCATTCGGTTTGAACTGGTTGCGCCTTCACTGAATGAAATCTTCATTGAAAGCGTGAAGCGGACAAATGGAAGCAATTCGAAATAGACAGGATTAACAAGATTTTTCAGGATTGTTTTCATCCTGTTCAATCCTGTAAATCCTGTCTATTTCATCTTCTGACTGAAAATGAAACGCCCGACCAAACAGGAAATGGTTCTGGAAATTTATGACCGCGAGGCCATGGGCGAAGTCACCGCGCACGAAATCTCCGTCATAAATCAAGCCTTGATTGATGAATACGGTGAAGGTGGCGCAATGCAACCGGCGGAAATTGCGCGCATCCTGAACCTGGAAGAATTGCCTGTTCGGTTCGACCAAATTTTCAGGATGGATTCGCCGACGGAAAAATACGAATCGCTTTTTCGCGGTTTGACGGCTTGCGGCACGCTTGGTGAAGCAGAATCCACATTGCGGCGAATTGACGAATTGTTTAGAGAATTTCAGCAGGCAGGAGATCGAACAGGAGTTCGTTTCGCACGGTCGGCGGCTTTGAGATTAAAACAACAAACCGCCGCGCTTTCCCAGTCGCCAAAACTGACCGACCGCCAGCGTGATGAAATGGGGGAGGTCACGCAATGGTTGGTTATTTGGTTACAGACACCGGGTGTGTTTGCCCAGTGGCTTGAACTGCGAAAAGCGACGACGGCGTATAAATCGTTGTTCCAGGCAAAGCCTAAAACAAGTACTTCTGGGCCAGGTGCGGGGTCAGATAATGACGAAAACAAACCATGCAAGACGGGGTAAATAACAAGGAGCGGGCCATCAACGAGCCTGGTGCCTCAGCCCCCGGACAGCCCGCCCTGGCCCCTAGCTATTCTTTGCTAGGCACACACGTAACAGTTTCAATCCCCATACTCTTCCAGACTTTTCGGTCGTAAATTATGAAAACAGAACGGTTTTAATGTTTGGGACGATAACCGGCTGATAGTTAGTCCGAGCCACCCTCAGTCGCGCGCCTTAATTTTCTGACGGCCAAGCCATCCAAATCAGATTTTTCAACTACATAAATTTGATAATAACCTTCACGATCTAATCTTGAGAGTGTTGAGTTGAGTTGTTGCTGATGTAGCGCCAGCACTTCTTGGCCGACCTGACGTTCGGGGCGAGATTGGTTTTGCTCCAGACAGGTTTCCAATGGAACCTGGAAAACGATGGCGACAATCGGTGTTCGATGAGCGCGCGCCATTCTGATTAAGGGCCGCCGCGCGTGAAACTGCAAATTGGTGGCGTCAATCACAGTCAATCTTTGCTGCCGCAATCTCAGTCGGGCAATGTAATGAACCAAACCGAAGGTTTCTGAGTTAATAGTTTGGTCGCTTTCGTGGTCGCAGATCATGGCTCGGCAACGGTCGGAGGAAATGATTTCAGTAGGCTGAAAGTGGCAAGCGGCAAAGGTGGATTTGCCCGCGCCGGACGATCCGATCAGTAACACCAAAGACGGGTCTGGAATCTCAATAGTCATGTGCTGCGCATCGCTTCCGGTGTGCGGTTACGGCAAGTCGTCTATTGTCCGGCAACCGCGCTGCTGCTTAACTCCACCTTCTGTATTTCTTTTTCGGCTTCACTGGCTTTTTCGGCTTCGCTCGGAGGATTGAAACCCGGATAGCTGATGCGGTCGTGGTAAACATTGATCAGAGTGTTAATCAGGCATTCGCGGATTATCGTCAGTTCGCGCATCGTGACATTGCTTTCGTCCAGTTGGCCGTCAGAAACCACAGTGTCGGCGATCTTTTTGACTATGGCCTGTATGTTTTCAGGCGTCTGCTCATCCAGCGAACGAACGGCGGCTTCAGACCCGTCGGCCAGCATCAAAATGACAGCTTCGCGGCTTTGAGGTTTTGGGCCAGGGTAGCGGAAATCCTCGATATTGACAGTTTCGCCACGCGCTTCGGCCTGGGATTTGGCCTTGTGATAGAAATAAGCCAGAACTCGCGTGCCGTGATGTTGGGGAATGAAATCAATTATCTGCGATGGCAAATTGGCTTCGCGCGCCATTTCGATTCCTTGAGTAACGTGGCTGGCAATGATCCGCGCGCTGGAAATAGGCGGGCGAGTATCGTGAGGGTTCGGACCGCCTTTCTGATTTTCGATATACATGTTCGGAGCCGACAGCTTTCCAATGTCGTGGTAAAGGCAGCCGGTTCGCGCCAGCAGAGAATTGGCTCCAATGGCTTTGGCGGCTTCTTCGGCCAGCACCGCGACCATAAACGAATGATGATTTGTCCCCGGAGTCCGAATTGCTAATTGCTGTAACAGCGGGTTGTCGGCGTTCGACAATTCCAGCAGCTTCATGTCAGTCAAAATGTCGAAAGCCGATTCGTAAACCGGAATGGCAAAGCTGGCCGCTCCGGCGGTCAAAACTGCGCCGACCAATCCGGCCATTACTCCGCCAATGACTCGTTGCCAGTTCCAGGTTTGCTCCGCGATCAATACCGCGGCCAATCCCATCAGCACGTTGACGCAACCCACGGCGGTGCTGGCGATGATGATGGCATTACGGGTTTTGTAACGTTGCACACTGTAAATTGCCGTCACCGATCCGCCCAGAGCAAAAGCGACAAAAGCCATTCCGCTGGGTGCGGTGAATCCGGCCAGAATCGCGCTCATCAATCCGGCTACCAGAGCCGCCTGGCTGCCGATCAGCAACGACAGAATCAGTGAGCAAGCCGCAAACGGAATCGCAAAACCGAATTCAAAGATACCGCCGAATTGCATGGCTTCGGGTCTGGTTCCCAACACCGAGGCTCCGAACATCCCGACGCGCACAATGAAGGTTTGAATCATCAGCGCCGAGCTGGCTACCCAAAAAGCCGTCCGAGGCCCAAGCCGCGACGATTGACTGGCCAGTGCGGATTTGTACAAGGCAAAAAACATCAGCCCAATCAAAGCCAGCAATCCCAACAAGCGTTTCGGATTGCGCTGAGCCAGTTGATAGCCGCGAATGCTTTCAATCAACGGGAGTTTGTCTGGCGTGATTGTTTCGCCTGCGTGCAGCAACACAGGATTGCGCGTAAGTTGAATGGGGAAGCTGCCGGAGCGGGCTTCGATTCTGGCAATCAGGTCTGCTGGAACGACGATGTCGGTTACAGCCACTTCACCGGGGCGATAAGCGGGAACCACAGACAATGGAAAGTGAGAAGCGGACAGCGTAGTCAGAGCCGCAAATGTAAACGAAGCAATGATGAACCGGGCTTTTTGAGGAATGCGACGGTATTGAGTGGAAATCCATTGTGCCGCTGATTGCGGCAAATGCTGTAGGCGCATCAACCATGAAAGTTGATTCTTCTTTTTCATTGTTTTTCCGGCACAGGTTGCCAACGAAGGCGCGGATTATAGCACCGGGCAGCGTCAGCAAAGCAAGGCGGGTGAGGCTGGATCAGACACGGGCGATGCTTTTGGATCAAGGCTGGCTGGTCAGCCACAGAGCACATTGACGGCACAACCCTCTTCACGCGCATTCGCGATGGCAAATGCCTGATCGAAGAAGATTGGACTGCGGGCGGCAGTTCGGGCGGATGAACCAGCCGCCAGACACGAAATGCCGTGTAAGCAAGGCAGGTGACGCCGACGGCATAAAGAGCGATCTGCAACCATTCTTACCAATTGATGCCGTCTTTGGTTTCCGGCAGCAGCTTTTGGCCAACGGCGTAACCGGCTGAACAACATACGGCTGCGACGGCGAACGCGACTTGTTCACGATTGCGTCTTTTTAGAGTGCGAATGAAATCTACGAATTGCTGCCAAGTCGCCATCTTGTTTTCGCTGAGTTGTACTGCATTGACGATTAAGCCTGGCTACAAACGGCTTGAGAAAAGGCAGGCGGATTTTATGCTGAAGGTTCAGAAGAAGCCAAAGCTCCGGCTGATGTGCCCAAAGAAAAAAGGGCCGGGTGAGTTGCTCGCTCACCCGGCAAAGTAGAGTGGGATGCTTATCGGGATGCTTATCGGGATGCTACTGTCAGGATGGAAACTCAAACAAGCTTTGGGCCTAGGTTAAATGGCGGTCTTGCGTTGAGCGATCATTCGCAACAAACCGTTGACCGCCAAATGCAGCAAGGCGTAAATCGCCAGCGCCGCCAGATAAGAAAATCGAATTCGAAATATGCCCGCTGCGGGGTCGTAAAACAGGTTCTTGAACGGCGTCAAAAACGGCGCGCTAACAAATTCGACAAAATCGCGTATGCCATTTCCGCGCCGCGCTCCGAACAGGTCGAAGATAATCTGCAAACTGATCAAGCCGTAAATCAGGTAAAACACGTAATCCACAACCTGAGAAACGCGGGCAGCCAAGCGCACACGCTCAAGCTCCTGACCGGTTTCGCGGACTTCGGACAAGGCTTTTTGTTTAAGCTCCTTGCCCAAAGCCGCCGCTTCGTTCCGTTCGGCTGTGCTCAGATCATCAGCCTGCTGTTTTACTTGCGCGCCGATTTCGCCGCGCGCCGATTCCTTGACCGTTTCGTATTGCTCAACGCGCCGCCTGTCATCAATTAACAACGTATTCGTACTTGCCATTGCAAACCTCCTTCTCTCGGTTGATGTTTTAACGATACCTGTAAGCTGGGCGACTTCTGCGCAAAGCTCCAATCAAAGCGACAAAGAGCGCCGATCCGATGATTGACCAGACAACCGGGAATTGCTGGCCTTCGACATTCAATCTAAATAGCTCCGGCAGTCCCATCACATGTGCCAGCCAACCGCCCAACAACGCGCCGATGAAACCGACGGCAATCGTTACCAGAATGCCTCCCAGATTGAACCCGGAAATGGCCTGGCCGATGGCACCGCAAATACCGGCAATCAACAACAAGATCAAAAACGCAGTTACTGTCATAACTTTCTCCTCTGTTTCTTCGAGTTTTCGTCAGGAAGCAATCCTTCCAAGTTTTGCCTTTCTATTTTTCGTGTACCGCTTTCGACGCGAAAGAAAATAGCAATAGGTATGCCCAAAGATTTCTGTTGGCGTTTGAAGCAGGTTAAGCCTCTGCAAATACAAGAAGAACGCGCGGGTTGAATGTTGGCCGAAATTGCCGACGGTTCATTGATAAAGATGTCAGGTGATTGCCTGGCATACAGCTTCGCTGTAGCCCTGGCGAACAATCACCGTCTGCTTTTCAACAAATCAAGACTGCCGGTCAAAACTGCCAGAATCGGTAAAAGGCTTGATTCTATTGAATTGCGGCGGCGGTATGGCGATTGCCTAATCAAACGGCGAGGCATTAAAGCCGATGACAAAAGTAACAGGAGGATTAAGGACAATGATGAAGTTACGCGAGGCATTACAACTGAAACGGTCGCCTGTGGTTCTGGGCGTATTCCATAACACGGATGAACTCTTTCGCGCCTGTGCTGTTTTGACGGATTTCGGATACCCGAAAGAATCGGCGCGCATTTCCAGAGCCGAATCAATTATGCCGGTCGCTGGCGGCGGTATGCTTGGGGCGATGTCGCGTTATTTGACCCTTAAAAAGATCATCATTGTCATGGTAGTGGTTTCCGCCGTGACAATCGGCGCTGTCGCATTGGCGGAAATACCGAAAAGCGCCTTGGCTTCTGTGCCGGAGCCAATGCTGACCATGGCTTTGTGGTTGTTATTTTTCTCGGCGGGATCGCTTGCCTGTATGTTGATTGGATTTTTGATCTGGGCATTGATTCATCCGCTGCTGGTCAATGAAAAAACTGGGCAGGATGGCAATCGGAAAAGCGGTTCATTGGTTTCAAACATCAAGGGCAAAATCACTCTTCGCATCAAACCGCGCACTTCGGTTGATGCCAATGACATTGCCCAAGCCTGGACAGAAATTGGCGGGCGCGTTGTTTCAAATTGACTGTATGAACCGGGTACGAGGTGTATTCCACGATTACATCCGGTTGAGGCGAATGGTACGCCGAGTATTCTGAAAGCACCGAAAAATCACGGATTTCACCTCTGAAATTTGTGGCCCGGGTTTTGCCACTCTCAGTCAGTAGCAGGAGATATTGGGGCAGCGTCACGGCATTGCGGTCACTTTCCTTCTTTGCTGAAGACTGGCTGGAAAGTGGCTAAAAACAAAAGCCGTGGCGCCACGTGAAGCGGGTCAGGTTGTAAGCCAATGGGGAGAGCAACCAGCCTGACCCGCACAAACGTGTATTTGTTGTCCGGTTGCAAACTACTGCCTGCCTGTCGCCTTCTGATTGAAGAGCCGACAAACAATAATCACTTGAACAATGAAAAGACCAAAATCAGAGTGCATCTCTGATTTGCGCAGCCTGATACGGTAATAGCG